>JAICXR010000228.1 GCA_025980355.1 Chloroflexota bacterium
GTGGCCGAACTCGACGACGATCTGCTGGCGAAGTACCTGGACGGTCAGGAGATCGGCGCCGACGAGCTATTGCCCCTGATTCAGCGCGGGACGAAGACCGGTGTCCTGGTGCCGGTGCTCTGCACCGCCGCGGTCCAGGGCATCGGCGTGGAAGCCCTGCTCAACGCGATCGTGCACTTCCTGCCCTCGCCGCAGGAGGCAGGAACCGCCGACGTGGAGGGCCCGTTGGCCGCCCTGGTCTTCAAGACGACGAGCGACCCCTTCGTCGGCAAGGTGAGCTACCTACGAGTGTTCTCCGGCACCTTCCGGGCCGACGCCCACGTCTGGAATAGCACCCGCCAGCACGAGGAACGCGTCGCCCAGGTGGCGACGGTACGCGGCCACAGCCAGGAGGTGGCCGGCGACGTCGTGGCCGGCGACATCGGCGCGATCAACAAGTTGGGCGACACCGCCACGGGCGACACGCTCACGCACCGCGACCACCCGCTGCTCCTGGACGGCATCAGCTATCCCGCACCCGCCTTTCACGTTTCCGTAGAACCGAAGACCAAGGCCGACTTGGACAAGCTGGGGCCGGCCCTGGCCCGGCTGATGGAGGAGGACCACACGATCACCGTCCATAAGGACCCGGACACGAGCCAGACGATCCTCTCCGGCATGGGGGAGATGCACCTGGAAGTCGCCCTGGAGCGCCTGCGCAACAAGTACAAGCTGGAGTTGGTGCTGGACACGCCCCGGGTGCCCTACCGCGAGACGATCCGGGGCACCGGGAAGGCCCAGGGCCGGCACAAGAAGCAGACCGGCGGGCACGGCCAGTTCGGCGACGTCTGGATCGCCCTGGAGCCGGCGGAGAGCGGCAGCGGCTATCAGTTCGTCGATCGCGTCGTTGGCGGGGCGGTGCCGCGGAACTTCATCCCCGCCGTGGACAAGGGCGTCCAGGAGGCGCTGGCGGAAGGGCTGGTCAGCGGCAACCGGGTCGTGGATGTCCGCGCGATCCTCTACGACGGTTCCTACCACCCCGTCGACTCGTCCGAGATGGCGTTCAAGCTGGCGGCCGGCATTGCCGTGCGGAAGGCGGCGGAGCAAGCGCATCCCGTGATCCTGGAACCGATTCTGGACGTGTCGATCACCGTGCCCGAATCGAGCATGGGCGACGTCATGAGCGACCTCAATACCAAGCGGGCGCGAATCGAAGGCATGGAGCCCGCTGGCGCCGGGTTGCAACGCATCAAGGCGCAAGCGCCGCAAGCGGAGATGCAGCGCTATGCCATCGATCTGCGCTCCATCACCCAGGGGCGGGGCGTCTTCAGCACCGCATTCTCGCATTACGAGGAGGTCCCCGCCCATATCGCCGAGCACGTGAAGGAGGAGGCAGCGCGGAAGCGGGAACACGAGCCCGCCCACGTGTGACCGGCATGCACGTCGAGGGCACTACCGTGTCGGTCCACGACGCCGTGCCCGCTCCCATCATGGCGGTGGCCGGCGGCGCCGGCGCTATGGGTTCGCTGTTCGCAGAGTTGTTGCTGCCCGGAGTCCGCTGCTGCCTCCTCGTCGACCGTTTCGTCACCGACGAGCACAGCCCGGACGAACCGCGTGTCGCTCTCACGCCCCTGGTGGAGCGGCTGACGGCGGTGCTCGGTCGCCAAGGTTTCGAGACGCGGCTGTTCGCCGCCGGCCGGCGATCGCCGGAGGACGGACGTCCCGTCGCCGGACGCGACATCCGCACGGCGCCGGCCTGGCTCCTCGCCCGGCGTACAGAATCACCGGCGCCGTGGCCGGATGCGGCCGAACTACTGGGCGAGCTGACGGCGGTGGCCGAACGGCTCTGCGACCGTCCGGACCTGCCGGTTGTTGTCGGCTTCGTCACACCGAACGACGCCGGAGCGGCGGCCCGGCTCGCCGACGTGCTGCTGGTGGCAACGCATTACGGCGACGCCGAACAGTTTGCGCGGACGCTCGCGCCCTACGCCGCGGGCGTCCGCACAGGGACGCTGGTGGCCGATATGCTGTCGATCAAGGCGGCCCCGCAAGCGATCTTGTGCCGCCTCTTCCCGCCAGGGGTCGGCGTCCTGGGCATGCATCCGCTGTTCGGTCGGGCGCCTGCCGACATCACGGGCCTGGTCGTCGCCGTGGTAACGGCGGCAGACGGCCGCCCGGGCGTGGCGTGGCAGCCCTGGCTGCTCGCCCAACTCACCAGTCTGGGCATGCTCATGACCCCCACCGGCGCTGCCGAGCACGACGCGGCAATGGGCTTCGTGCAGGCCCTCACCCACTTCGCGCTTCTCTGCTTCGCCTCCACCTTCGTGCGCGCCAACCAGGACCCGACGCTGCTGCTCCCCTTCCGGACGCCGGTCTTCGAGCCGCTCCTCTATTTAGCGGCGCGTGTCGCCGCCTTGGCTCAGCATTCGCCGGAGGTCTACCGTGCCATCCAGGCCGAATGCACTCGCCCGGAACTGCGCCGCCTGTTTGTCGAGACCGCCCAAGACTTGCTTGCAGCGATCGAAGCGGATGCTCCTCATCCCCTCATCTCCTCATCCACGGTCTCGCTGCGCTCGCCAGCGCCCCCCGTCCCCCCATCCCTCCGCCTCACCGACCTCGTCGAGACGCTCGGCGCGCCTTGGTCTCCGGCCAATCACCGCGACGCCGAGCCGTTCGAGCAACTCGTCACGATGAGCAGCGCGCTGACCGAGCCGATTAACGGCCTTCGGCATGCCCTGCTGCGCAGCGCCGGGCACATCCGGGCCATCCGCAACACCCGGACCGGCCTCGTGACGCTGGGGATGGTCTACATCGATCCCCTGCACCACGATCGCGTCGACCTCGCCTCCCGGCTGCGCTACCGCCGGTTCAACCTGACGGCCGGGACGCTGGACGGCCCGGATCAGCGATATCCGGGCACACTTGCGCCGGCCGAGCGCCAACGCCTCGAGGCCGCGCTGAGTTCGCTGCCCCTGTCGCAGGTACAACTGCTGAGCGAGGCGGACATGGTGGCATGGCTGAACCAGCACGCCGGCCCGCGCTCCGGTCCGGACGACCGGCGGGGAACGAGCGTCGACGCCGTGGCGCCAGCCGGCCAACGTGTGCGCTATGTGGGCAAGGCCCACTTCGACCTTTCCGTCGAGGTGCCGGACTGGTTCGACGACGACTGCCTCTCCCGCCTGCTGGTCGGTCGGCGCAGCGGGGCAGCCCACCTGACTGTCGCCCGCCTGCAGCGGCAAGAGGCGACCGGGATGCGGACGGCCGTCGGGCGTATCGCCGCCACCGTCCAGATCGCCACCGTGCTCGACCCGCAAGAAGTCCTGGCGATCCGCCAGCGAACGTCGGGGAGCGAACGGCCGAACGGCGGGGTGCCGGGCGGGGGGGCCGGCCGCCGGGAGGCCGATCGTCAGTTCGCCGCGGCCATCATCCAGCGGCAGGCCGAGGCGCGCCAGGCGGCGCTTGATTGGTTGCTAGCCCACGGCTGCGGCCTGTTGCGCCGGGCGTGACGACCGGTTGGGTCAAGGCAACGTCAACAGCCGCGGGCCGTCGTCCGTGATCGCCACCGTGTGCTCGAACTGGGCGGAGAGGCTGCCGTCAGCGGTGATGACCGTCCACTTGTCGTCCAGCACGCGCGTCTCGGGCTTGCCGGCGTTAACCATCGGCTCGATCGTCAGCACCATGCCGCGTCGCAGCACCGGACCCTTGCCGTTGGGGCCGTAATGGAAGACCTGGGGATCTTCGTGCAGCTGGCGGCCGACGCCATGCCCGCAATATTGGCGCACCACCGAAAAGCCCTGGCTCTCGACGTAGGGCTGGATCGCCGCGCCGATATCGGTCAAGTGGCGGCCGGCGCGCGCCTCGTCGATGCCGATTTTCAGCGCGGCCTGGCACACGTCCAGGAGGCGCTGCGCCTCGGCCGAGATCTGGCCAACCGGGAACGACATGGCGGCGTCACCGTGCAGCCCTCGATAGTTCGCGCCGATGTCGATCGTGATGATATCGCCTTCCTCGAGGCGCTGGGGGCCGGGGATACCGTGGACCACCTGGTCGTTGACGGCGACGCAGATACTGGCGGGGAAGCCGTTGTAGCCCTTGAAAGAGGGTTTCGCGTTGTGCTTGCGGATAAACTCATCCGCCTTGGCGTCCAGATCGGCCGTTGTCACGCCGGGTTTCACGAGGTCGCGCATCAAGGTGAGCGTATTGGCGACGATGCGCCCGGCCTCCCGCATCGTCGCCATCTCGGAGGGAGTCTTGAGGATTATTGCCATACAGCCAATCTTACGTTTTCAGCCCGGAGGCGAGCAACGCGCCGGCGCCACCCAGGGCACAGACCACCGCCAGATAGGTAAAGCCGGGGCTGATCGCCGGACCGATCACGAATTGGGCGACGGCGGCGATGAGGAAAAGCACGGCAGCGACGCCAAGCGGCAAAGAGATAACCGTAGGGCGGCTGTCGAGCGACGGCTGGCGGTACTCGGGAGGCGTCGTGTCGACGGCGGGCGTTTCCATACCAGCCATGGTACCCCATCGCGGAACGAACGCCGCCCGGAGCACCCTCCGGCCGCCCGCGACCGACGCTCCTGAGGCGACCGGCAGCAAGCAAGGAGACCCTTCCTGGCGAGCAATGTGCGCCGCTATGACCGCGGACGAGCCGCAGGGGCAGGCCCTCAACGGTCGGCGCTACACGCCTACCGTCATCGCTCCGACTTGGCTCTTACGGCGTCTCTACGCCCGCATGCGCCACGCTCGCTTCGCTCGGCGGGACCACGCGCTCAACACCCAGTCCGGGGGCGTCGGGCAACACCAGCTTGCCGTCCTTCACCTGCACACCCCGGAACGGGTCGTCGCTGACCAGGAGGTTGCCGTCGAGGTCGGCAAACTCGACCAGCGGCGTCAGGTGCGCGGCGGCGGTGATGCCGACGGAGCTTTCGATCATGCAGCCGATCATCACCTGCATACCGTGCATATTTGCCGCCTGGATCTGGAGCAGGGCGGCACGCAGACCCCCGCACTTGGCGAGTTTGACGACGACCCCGTCGACGGCACCGGCCAGGCGGTGGACATCGGCGGCCGTGACGCAGCTCTCGTCGGCGAAGATCGGCAGCGGGGAGTGCTGGCGCAACCAGCGCAGGTCGTCCGGGTCGCCGGGCGCGAGGGGCTGCTCGACGAACTGCAGGTCGAAGCGCGCCAGTTGCTCAATAGCACGCGCGGCAACACGTGGCGTTACCCAGGCGGCGTTGGCGTCGACGCGGATGCGGGCGTCCGGCCGCACTTCCCGGATCGCCCGCAGTCGGGCGGCGTCGTCGGCGGTCCCGACCTTCACCTTGAGGATCGGGTAGTCGTTCGCCGCGGCGGCCTTGCGCGCCATCTCCTCCGGCTCGGCGATGCCGATCGTGAACGAGGTCTGGGGCGTGCGTTCCGGGTCGAGGCCGAACAGCCGATAGACCGGCATGCCCAGGCGCTTGCCGGCCAGGTCGTGGAGCGCACACTCCACCGCCGCCTTGGCCGCCGGGTTCAGGCGGATACGGCTGTCCATAGCGTCGATGATCCGCTGGAACGCGAACGGATCGTCGCCGAGCAGGTCGCCGAACAGGGCGAGGCAGGCCCGCACGGTGTCGCCGGTCTCGCCGTAGAAGCTCGATGGCGCGGCTTCGCCCACGCCTTCGCGCTCGCCATCGGCGATGTGGGCCAGCACCGGACGGGCGACGGTCTGCACGCCGCGACTGATCCGGAAGGGATCACGCAGATGCAGTTCCAGGGTCTCCGGGCGCAACGATAACGGCGCCATACGCCTATCCCTTCAGTTCGTCGTGACGGCGCGCGCCGCCGCGTCCAGCAGCGCCTCCGAGCCGAAGCGGACCGGGTCGCCGGCCGGTAGGCCGGTGGCGCCCTCGGCGTCCGTCAACAGCCGGCGCGCCTCACGATCGTCGGACCCGAAAGTGTTGAGGGCGACCGCGCAGACCCGCGCCGGGCGTACCCAGGCGGCCGCCGATTCGTAGATGCGGACCAGGTCGGGCAATGGCGGCACCGGCAGGTCGTAGCCGCGCACGA
>JAICXR010000539.1 GCA_025980355.1 Chloroflexota bacterium
GAAGAGCGTGTAGTCGTCCAGCCAGAAACGTTGCTCCTGGGCGAATCGGGCGAGATCCTCCCGCTGCTCGGCCGTGGCCTCGCGTTCAAAGGTCTGGAATGCATGCTCCAACAGCATGTGCTTGAAGGTCCGGACCCTGGCAAAGTCCACTCGATCGTCCGGGAATTGCGGATGCTGCTCACGAACCGTTGCCGGGAGCAGGCCGTCCTCGATTAGCGTCTCCGGGCTGATCAGCAGCGGGTTGCCGGCGAAGGCGGAGTAGGCCTGGTAGGGCGACTCGCCCTGGGCCGCCGGCCCGAGCGGCAGCAGCTGCCAGTAGCGCTGCTTGGCGTCGGCCAGGAACTCCAGGAAGGCGAGCGCCGCCGGACCGAGGTCGCCCACGCCGTACGCGCCGGGTAGGGATGTCGGGTGCAGCAGAACGCCTGCCGCTCGGACCATGTCGTTCCTCCGCGTCCGCTCGGGCTTCGCACGCGGAAGCCATGCTCGCTGTATTGTATGGTGGGGCCGGCGGGCGGGGGCAACGCTGGTAGCCGGGAAGGATGGGGAGCATGGGTACGCCGTCGTTTCTGAGCGATGACGACCTCTATCTCTTCGGCGAAGGGAGCTGGCTGTTCGCCTACGAAAAGCTGGGTGCGCATCCTCGGGTGGTGGACGGCGTGGCGGGCGTCAACTTTGCGGTCTGGGCGCCGGGCGCCCGGCATGTGCAGGTGGAGGTATACGGGTTCGGCCGCCGCTTGCAGCAGATTCCCATGGCGCTACGCGGCCCCATCGGCGTCTGGGAGGTGTTTGTGCCCGGCATGGCGGCCGGCGCGACGTATAAATATGGCATCGCCTCCCGCTATGGCGACCTTCAGGTCGACAAGGCCGATCCCTTCGGCGTCTGGAGCGAGGTGCGGCCGGCGAACGCCTCCATCGTCTACGATCTCGGCGGCTATGCCTGGCACGATGCCGCCTGGATGGGCGGGCGCGGCGGTGCCGGCGTCCAGGGCGGGCTGCAGACGATCTACGAAGTCCATCTCGGCTCCTGGCGACGCGGGCCGGACGGCGGCTTCCTGAACTATCGCCAGCTGGCGGAGCAACTCGTCCCCTACGTCACCGCCCTGGGCTTCACCCATATCGAGCTGCTGCCGGTGGCCGAGCACCCGTTCGACCCTTCCTGGGGCTACCAGCTCACCGGCTATTTCGCGCCGACCAGCCGCTTCGGTACGCCGCACGACCTCATGTATTTCGTCGACTACTGCCATCAGCACGGCCTGGGCGTGCTCATGGACTGGGTGCCCGCCCACTTCGCCAAGGACCGCCACGGGCTGTACTTTTTCGACGGCACCCATCTCTACGAACACGCCGACCCACGGCGCGGCGAACACCTGGGCTGGGGTACGGCGATCTTCAACTACGAACGACCGGAGGTCGTGAGTTTCCTGCTCTCCAATGCCGTCTACTGGCTGCAGGAATATCACATGGACGGGCTGCGCATCGACGCCGTGTCGGCCATGCTCTACCGCGACTACGAGCGCCCGGCCGGCGCCTGGGTGCCCAACGACCAGGGCGGGCGGGAGAGCCCGGAGGCCATCGCCTTCCTGCGCCGGGTGAACGACACCGTCCACCGGCGCTTCCCCGGCGCTATCACCTGCGCCGAAGAGGCGACCGCCTGGCCCGGCGTGACCCGGTCGACCGGCGACGGCGGCCTCGGCTTCGACTTCAAATGGAATATGGGCTGGATGAACGACGTCCTGCGCTACCTGGACCGACCGCCGGCCAGCCGCCCCGCCTATCACAACGAGGTCACCTTCTCCTACACCTACGCCTTCGCCGAACGCTACCTGTTGCCCCTCTCCCACGACGAGGTCGTCCACCTCAAGCATTCGCTGCTGAACAAAGCCCCCGGCCCCACCTGGCAGCGCTTCGCCACGCTGCGGGCGCTGCTCGCCGCCATGTACGCCCACCCCGGCAAAAAGCTGCTCTTCATGGGCGGCGAAACGGCGCAAGAACGGGAGTGGTCGGAAGCGACGTCGCTGGACTGGGGCCCGCTGGAAGGCCCCACCGGCGTCCGCCACCGCCAGGTGCAGCGACTGGTGACGGAACTCAACCGTCTCTACCGGGCCGAGCCGGCGCTGCACGCCCTGGACACCGCGCCGGAGGGCTTCGCCTGGATCGATGGCAGCGACGCCGAAGATTCCATCGTCGCCATCCTGCGCCGGTCCGACCGGCCCGACGACGTGATTGCCGTCGTCTGTAACTGGCAGCCCCTGCCGCAGGCCGATTACCC
>JAICXR010000488.1 GCA_025980355.1 Chloroflexota bacterium
CTGGAGAAGCTGGTCCAGTTGGGCAACAAGAACCTGCTCGTCATCGCCGAGGACATCGACGGTGAGGCGCTGGCCACCCTGGTCGTCAACAAGCTGCGCGGCATCTTCAGCGTCCTGGGCGTCAAGGCGCCCGGCTTCGGCGACCGCCGCAAGGAGATGCTGGCCGACATCGCCGTCCTCACCGGCGGCACGGTCGTTTCGGAAGAGACCGGCCTGCGCCTGGAAGCCGCTCGCGTGGAGCAACTCGGGCGTGCCCGTCGTGTTTCGGCCACCAAGGATGAGACGACCATCATCGAGGGTGCCGGCGATCGCGGGGCGATCCAGGGCCGCATGAAGCAGATCAAGGCGCAGATCGAGGAGACGACCTCGGACTACGATCGCGAGAAGCTGCAGGAGCGTCTGGCGAAGCTCTCCGGTGGTGTTGCCGTCATCAAGGTCGGTGCCGCCACAGAGGTGGAGCTCAAGGAGAAGAAGCACCGGGTCGAAGATGCCCTCTCCGCCACCCGCGCGGCGGTGGAAGAAGGCATTGTGGCCGGCGGCGGTACGGCGCTGGTCGATGCCTTGCCGGCGCTGGATGACCTCAAGGCGGAAGGGGACACGCGAACCGGCGTGCAGATCATCCGTCGTGCCCTGGAGGAGCCGGTGCGCCAGATTGCCAAGAATGCCGGCTTTGACGGTTCCGTGGTGGTTGGCGAGGTGCGCCGCCAGCCGCTCGGCTTCGGCTTCAACGCCATGACCGGCGAGTATGTCGACATGTACAAGGCCGGCATCATCGACCCGGCCAAGGTGACGCGCTCGGCGTTGCAAAACGCCGCGTCGATCGCCGGCATGGTGCTCACGACCGACACGATCGTCACCGACATCCCCGAGCCGCCGGCACCAGCCCCGGCCGGTGGCCCCGGCGGCATGGGCGGCATGGACTACTAGGTCCGTCGCGTCGTCCGCTTCTCTGGAAGCGGGTGGATGGGGAGCGCATCGCCGGGCAATCGGCGGTGCGCTCCCTTTTTGCGTCCGAGAAGGGTCCTTTCAGCATGGCGTCGCCGCGTCTCTTCGATCTCGGCGCTGACCTCTACGCCGCCTACACCGACAACGCGCCGTGGCGGGCGAGCTGCGCCGCGCTGGCCGGCCATCTGCCGGCGGACGCGCGGCGGGTGCTGGATCTGGGCTGCGGCCCCGGCACGACCATCGCGGCGCTGGCGGCCGTCATGCCGGAGACGCGGTGGGTCGGCGGCGACCTGTCCGGTCGCATGCTACGCCTGGCGAAGTGGCGTCTGCGTGGCGCCGGGGTCGCCGCCCAGCTAACCCGGTTGGACGCGCTGGCGCTGCCGTTGGCGGACGCCAGCGTGGACGGCGTCGTCGGCCATAGTTTCCTCTATCTGGTGGCGGACGAGCACCGGGCGTTGCGGGAAGCCTGGCGAGTGCTGCGCCCGGGCGGGCGCGTGGCCTGCATGGAGCCGGCGGCGGGCTATGTCTCCCCGGCCGGCATCTGGCGCGTGGGGCGCGACCCGCGTTTCCTTTTCTCGATCCCGCCGTGGCGGGCGATGAGCCGGCGGCATCGCCGCTACACACCGGCGTCGTTCGCGCGCGCCTTGCGGGCGGCGGGTTTCGGCGACATCCGGTGCACGCCGGCCCTTGGCGGTCTAGGAATAATCGGCAGCGGGAGACGTGGCGGTGGCGACTGAGATCGTCCCGCCGCCCGGGGGCCGGCAGCGGACCTTGGTCGCCGCATTGATCCATTTGCGCCTGCATTTCCAGGCCTTGCTGGCGCCGATCTTCCTCTGGGGGCTGGTGCTGACGGCTTCCCGCCCCGATTGGCGCACCTGGTTGGTGTTTGTGGCCTACCACGTCTTCCTCTACGGCGGCGCCACCGCCTTCAACTCCGCCTACGACCGGGACAGCGGGCCGGTGGGCGGCCTGCGCCGCCCGCCGCCGGTGGACCAATTCCTCCTGCCCTGGTCGCTCGGCATCCTCGTCGTCGGGCTATTCCTGAGCCTGGTCCGACCGTGGACGGCGCTGCTCTACCTCCTGGTCCTCCTGCTGGCCCTCGCCTATTCCCATCCCGCCGTCCGCCTGAAAGCGCGCCCCTGGGCCTCGCTCCTAACGATTGCCATCGGCCAGGGGATGTTGCCTTTCCTCGCCGGCTGGCTCGCCGTGGCGCAGCCGAGTAGCGACCGGCATCTGGCGCTGCTCGCCGTCGGGTCCGCCGCCTTCGTCGCCATTGCCTTCTACCCGCTCACGCAGCTCTACCAGGTGGAGGAAGACCTGCAGCGCGGCGATCGGACCATCGCCGTCGCGTTGGGTGCCGGCCGCTCCTTTACGCTGTCCACCGCGCTGCTGGTGGCGGCGGCGGCCTTGACGGTCGCCACCGTCACGCGCCGCTTCGGCGCCGGTGAGGCGGTGGTCGTGCTCCTGTTCTACGCTGCCCTCCTGAGCGCCGTGCAGTGGTGGCGCCGAAGCTTCGCGCGCTGGGACGTGCTGCAGAACTTCCGGGCCGCCATGACCTTCACGTCGGTAGGCGCGGCCGGCTTTGGTGCGTACCTATTGGCTCACCTGGTTGCGGCGTTTGGTTGAGCCGTGGCCATCCATTCGTCTCTCAGGATCGAATACAGCTTCAGGTCCCGATAGACGCCCATGACCTGCGTGTGCTGGCGGAGCACGCCCTCGAACTGCATGCCAAGCTTCTGCA
>JAICXR010000579.1 GCA_025980355.1 Chloroflexota bacterium
CTGCTTCTTGCCGTTGGGATACTTTGCCTCCTCGATCAGCATACAGGGGATGCCGTCCTGGATCGGATAATGGGCATCGCAGGCGCTGCAGATGATCCAGTCACCTTCCATCCGAACGGACTGCTTGTCGATCGGGCAGGCCAGAATGTCCACCAGCTCTTTCAGGTCCATGCGCCGCCTCTCCTCATTTGAGCGATGTCACGCCGAGTATACCGGAGGTCAGGTCTCCGCACGGAAGAGGAGATACCAGGCCAGCAGGGCGACGCCGACGACGATGCAGCTATCGGCGACGTTGAAGAGCGGCCAGACGTGCTGGCCGGCGTGGGCCTCGATGAAGTCCACGACGTAGCCCTGGCGCAGGCGGTCGATCAGGTTGCTGAAGGCGCCGCCGAGAATCAAGCCCATGCTGACGCGCAGCACCAGCACATCGCGGGGCAGGTAGCGCATGAAGGTCACGACGACGCCGGCGATCACGACGGGGATCAGTAGTGCCAGGACGCCCGACTGCCGGAAGAGGCTGAAGGCCACGCCGGTGTTGCGGACGTAGACGAAGGCGAGAAAGGGCGTAAAGACCTTGATGACCGTCTCCGGCTGGTCGCCGGCGGCCGCCACGATCAGCGCTTTGGTGACCTGATCGGCGATCAGGACGGCGACCGCGGTGAACCAGGGAAGGAGCGCCGTCGTCAGACGATGTTTTGCCGCGAAGCCAGCCCGGCCCGGTGCTGGGCGATCTCCTGTTCCTCTTTCGCCTTGTCCTCGATGCAGAGCGTCGAGAAGGGGCGGGCCTCCAGTCGCTTCAGCGGGATGGGCTTGCCGCATCGTTCACACTTTCCATAGGTTCCGTTGGCGATGCGCTCCAAGGCATTGTCAATCTCCGTGATCATGCCACGGAGGCTGTTGTCGATGGCGATCTCCTCCTCTTGGAGGAAGAGCTCGGTGGCGTCGTCGGCCAGATGGTTGCTGGAACCGCCGCTCGCCTCCCATTGCGCATGATCTGATGATGCCATGCCGGGCGTCGCCACGTCGTTACTGACATCCTCCTGGACCTCTGCCCGCAACCGTCCGCGCTCGGCCAGCAGGCGTTGGCGGAACTCTTCCAGCTTCTCCGGATCCATGCGGCTATCCTTCCCCCTCCTGGCGTTGCTGGCGGGAGCGCAAGAACCGTTCCAACTCCGCGACGAGATCCGCGCCGCTCGGCAGCGGCGACTCGTCCGCCGCCGGCAGGGCGGGCGTCACGTGTTGATCTTCCTGCTCCTCCAGGGCGCGGACCATTGAGGCGACCTGGGGATTGGCGCGCAAGGCGCCGTTGACCTTCTCTTCGAAAGTGCGCGCGTCCGCCTCCAGGGCCGTCAGGTCCAGCGGCAGGTCCAACACCTTCGCCAGGGCCGCCAGGACGGCGTGCATCATCCGGGGGTTGGGGTGCGCCGAGATATAGTGGGGCACGGCCCCCCAGATGCTGGCCGAGGTGCCGCCGCGTTGCCGGCAGAAGTCTTGCAGTACCGTGATGATGCTGGTCGGCCCCTGGTAGCCGGAGGCGGGAACGCCTGCCACCAGTAGGCGGGCCCGCATGCGCCGGTCGTTGGCGCTGCCGCTCAGCTTCGGCGGGCGCGTGTGCGGGACGTCTTGCAGGAAGGAACCGAGGCCAACCACGGTCGTCACGCCGATCTGCTCGGCGAGGTCGAGCAGGAGCGTGGTGTACCGCCGCCAGCGCAGTTGCGGTTCGGCCCCCAGGAAGAGGACGAGTGGACGGTCGATCGGTGTGCCGCTCAGCACAAACCATTCGTTCGTGGGCCAGGCCAGGCGGCGCAC
>JAICXR010000537.1 GCA_025980355.1 Chloroflexota bacterium
CTCGACGGCGCCCGGCACCTGCGTCCAGCAGTACGCCTCGTGGAACGGCGTCCCACAGGAGTTCACCCTCGTCGCGGACGGCAGCAACTGGCGGATCGCGATGACCACGGACACCACCAAGTGCATCGACCTGGCCGGCAGCGGCAGCTCGACCGGCAACGGCACCAAGCTGGTGGTCAACAACTGCACGGCGGGGGACAGCAGCCAGCAGTACACCATCACCCCCGACGCCTCGACCGGCGCGTTCGTCTTCAGGAACGTCCTGTCGGGCCGCTGCCTGGACGAGCCGGGCTGGAACACCGCCTCGGGCGTCCAGCTGGACATCTGGGACTGCAACGGCGGCACCAACCAGAAGTGGAACATCCAGGCCTACAGCGCCACGAACTGAGCGCACCTCGCGCCACCTCGTAACACCCAGATCGGCCGGTTCGCCCCAAGCGGACCGGCCGATTCCTTTTGGCCTCGACCGTTGCGTGAACATCGGGGCCGTTGCGCACCAGGCAACGGGCTGGGTGGTCCGGTCCTCGTGGTTTCGCGGTCTTACGCGGTTCAAAGTGTTGGCCCGGTTACTGCTTTATCCGCGGGCACACCTTGCGATAACGGCAAACCCCGAGCGATCGGGGGACGCAAAGCCAACGGGGCTCCAGAAGCCGGCCGGGCTGCCCAGGGGGAACAGGATGAGCGACTTCGGAAAGCGTACCGTTCAAATCAGCCTCGGTTTGGGAGCGATTGTCGGACTGATCGGCTGCGGCGAGCAGTCGACCGACGTGCAGGCCGCCGGTAACCACGAGGACTACGCCCTCTCCTCGATCAACGGCCTGTCGTCCATCAACGGGCTCTCGTCGGCGAACGGGCTGTCGTCCGCCAACGGTCTGATGTCCGCGAACGGCCTGTCCTCGGCGAACGGCCTGTCGTCCATCAACGGCCTGTCCTCGGCGAACGGCCTCATGACCACCGCCTCCGGCCGCCGGACGGTGTCGTACATGGTCCGCTGCGCGCTGGCCGCCGGCGACACGCTGGTCAAGACTGACCAGAACAACGTCAACTACACCTTCCCCGGCAGCATCGGGCTGTGCCCGGCCTGGAAGAACGGTGGCATCGCCACCAACGGCCAGTGCCTGGAGGCCATCTCCGCCTGCGTGATGGCTCACGTCAACACCGCCGGCATCCACGTCCCGCTCTGGCTGGACAGCGGCACCACCGTCAACGGCACCACCCCGATCAACTGGGGCGTCGACCGCACGAACTTCCCGATGCAGGAAGGGACATTCTTCGGCGACATCATCAGCAGCGGCAGCCTCAGCAACGTCGGCCGCCCCAGCGTGACGGCCCCCGTGGCGATGTACTGTGACGGCGCCGGCTACGCGGCGGGCGCCAGCGGCGTCGTGGCCGGGCGCCTGGGCGCCAACCAGTCGGGCGCGCCGTACTTCAACCCGTTCGGCACCGGCACCATCTGCCAGAACGGCGGCGGCAACGTCGGCCACTGGACGAGCGGCAGCGGCCCGCAGAGCTGCCCGAGCGGCACCCCGTCGCCGATCCCGTCGGCCGGCTGCCCCGATGGCTACCAGACCCTGCACTACGGCAACAGCGACTGGCAGAACGGCATCACCGTCTGGCGCAACAACAACTACGTGCCGGTCTTCGACGCGGCCTACATCTACCGCATCTCGCCGCTCAACACGAGCCTGGGGCAGTCGTTCGACGTCTGCAACGGTTCGACCTCGGTCGGCGCCTGCGTCCAGCAGTACGCGTCGTGGAACGGCATCCCGCAGGAGTTCACGCTGGTCGCGGACGGCGGCAACTGGCGGATCGCCATGACGGCCGACAAGACCAAGTGCATCGACCTGGTCGGCAGCGGCAGCTCGCTCACCAACGGCACCAAGTTCCAGGTCAACAACTGCGCCGCGGGCGACGCCAGCCAGATGTTCACCATCACCCCCGACGCTCCAACCGGCGCGTTCATCTTCAAGAACGTCGCCTCGGGCCGCTGCCTGGACGAGCCGGCTTACAACACCGCTTCGGGCGTCCAGCTGGACATCTACGACTGCAACGGCGGCAGCAACCAGAAGTGGAACATCCAGGCCTACACGGCCACGAACTAACCGCCCGCGCCTCGCAATCAATCGGCCGGTTCGCCTCGCGCGGACCGGCCGATTTTTTTGGCCCCCGATGTTGCGGAGGGCGTCGGGCTGGTCGCCGCCCAGACGACGACCGGCGGTGCCGACACGAGCCAGCAAGGGTCCCGCCCCCGCCCGACCCAGAATCGGCCGGTTCGCTCACGCGGACCGGCCGATTCCCCTTCAATC
>JAICXR010000203.1 GCA_025980355.1 Chloroflexota bacterium
GGGCTCGTTAGTCGCGGTCGTCCTCGCCATCGCGGCGACCTGGATCTTCCGGCTCGATCAGCACGGCATCGCGGTGGTCGGGAACGTCCAGGCCGGCTTCCCCGCCCTGCGCTTCCCGTCCGTCGCGCCGGCCACCATCGGGAAACTCGTGGCGACCGCGGCGTCCATGTTCGTGGTGATCGTGGCCCAGAGCGCCGCCACCTCCCGCAGCTTCGCCCAGAAGCACGACGAGTCGTTCGACGAGAACCGCGACCTGGTCGGCCTCGCCGTCGCCAACGCCCTGGCCGGGCTATCGAGTAGCTTCGTGGTGAACGGCAGCCCGACGAAGACGGCCGTCGTGGACGCCGCCGGTGGCCGCACGCAGGTGGCGCAGTTGACGACCGCGGTCGTCACGCTGTTGGTCGTCCTGTTTGCCACCGGGCTCATCGCCCACTTGCCGAATGCGGCGCTGGCCGCGATCGTCTTCCTGATCGGCGCCCGCCTGATCGACCTCCGGTCCCTCCGCAACATCTTCCGGTTCCGCATGGCGACATTCGCCGTCGCGGTCGCCACGCTGCTCGCCGTGGTCTTCCTCGGCGTCGAGCGCGGGATCTTCCTCGCCATCGGCCTATCGATCCTCGACCACCTGCAGCGGGAGTACCATCCCAAGGATGTCGTCCTGAGCTCTTCCCAGGGTCGCTGGCAGGCGCGGCGGGCCGCCCCCGGGCTGCAATCGGCGCCCGGTCTCCTCATCTATCGCTTCCAGGCTCCGCTCTTCTTCGCCAACGCCGACTACTTCGCCCATCGCCTGCAAACGCTCGTCCAGGGAGCCCCCTCGCCGGTGCGCCGGCTCGTACTCGACCTGGTCAGCGTGGACGACATCGACTACTCGGCCGGCCTGGTGCTCCTGGCGACGCTGACCCGCCTGCAGCAGGACGGGGTCGCGATCGCCCTGGCCCAGGCCGAGGACGTCCGGCCCGCCCTCGACCGCCTCGGCATTACCGCACGCATCGGGGCGGGACGGATCTACGCCTCGGTGCAAGAGGCGGTGGATGCCTTTCGCGACGACCAGGCGCCGGCGCCGGTGACGACGGCGGGCCCGCCGTGACCGGCGGCCAGCGGCGGCTGGGGCCGGCGTACCGGCGCGTACCGTCCGGGCGGGCCCGCCGCCTCGACAGGAAAGATGAAAGGGGAACGCCGTGGCACGACCGTCGGTACGCGGAGCAGGCAGGAGGTGGACGCCGGCGCCCGAGCGCCTCGTCACCGCCGTGGCGCTGGCCCAGGGCGGCTATTTCGCTCTCACCGGCCTCTGGCCGCTGGTCAGCATGCGCACGTTCGAACGCATCACCGGCCCCAAGGTCGACCGCTGGCTGGTCCAAACGGTGGGCGTCCTCGTGCTGGCGGTCGGCGCGTCGCTCGGGCTCGCCGGGGCGCGCCGCCGGGTGACGCCGGAACTGGCGCTCCTGGCCGCCGGCAGCGCCGCCGGCCTGGCCGCGATCGACATCATCTACGTCGCCCGGCGGCGCATCGCCCCGGTGTACCTGTTGGATGCGCTGGCCGAAGGGGCACTGCTCCTCGGCTGGGCGGCTGGCTGGGCCGCCCGGCGGCGGACGGGCGCCGATGGCCGTCGCTGAGGGGCGGACGGGCCGCGGCCCGGCGGGTTAGATCGCCACCGACCGGCAGTACCGCTCGTGATCCTCCCGCCATCCATCGAGTAGAGGCTCCTTTTGGCATGCTTTTTGCCCGGGTGCTTTTCTGCTGACCTTGGATCACAAAGGAGAAGACCCGTGCTACGTCGACGCCTGTACTTCACGTCGCTGGTCCTGATCATGGCGCTCTCGGGCTGCGGCAATAACGGCAGCGCGGCCTCCAGCAGCGCCGGCTCGGCCACGGGCACCGTCACGGCCGCGACGTCCGCCGCCACCACCTCACCGTCATCGACGGCCGCCTCGACGACCTCGGCCGCAACGGCCTCTTCGGCGGCGACCACATCGGCCGCGTCATCGACGACCTCGGCGTCACCGACGTCAACGGCGTCGACGGCCGCCACCAGCTCACCCGCTTCCGCCTCGTCGACAGCGAGCGGCTCCTCCAACGCGGCCGCCTCGGCCTCGACGGGATCGTCCGCCGGCAGTTCCACGGCGACCTCCGGGAGCGCCAGCGGCGCGGCGACGGGGAGTACCACCGCCGCCGCCCTCACCGTCCCGGCCGACCTCCAGCACTGCAACGCCACCGGCACCGTCACCTACATGTTCTGGGGCGACAAAGGGGAGAAGGCGGAGCAGGACGCCGACGTGCAGCTCGCCGAGAAGGCCTGCCCCGGCCTGCATGTGACCGAGATCTGGGACCAGGGCAACTATGACAATGACCTGGCCACCAAGATCGGCTCCGGCAACGCGCCGGACGTCTTCCAAATCGACGCGGTCAAATACCTCAAGCAGTACGTGGCCCAGGGAGCGCTGGCCAACCTCGACCCATATATTCAGCGGGATAACCTGAACCTCAGCAACATCTACTGGCCGGCCTGCCTGCCCGAGGCCAGCTATCAGGGCCACGTCTGGGGCCTGGAGCGCGACTGCGGCAATCAGGGCGTGCTGTTCTACAACAAGGACATGTTCGACGCCAAGAAGGTCGCCTATCCGACCGATAATTGGACCTACGACGACCTCGCCAAGGCCGCCGCGGCACTGAGCGGCAACTACGCCCTACCGACCGACTCCACCTCGCGCCTACGCTTCGGCTACGCCCTGAATCAGGATGACTACCGCATCAACCAGTACATGTGGGACTGGGGCGGCGACTGGCTGAGCGAAGACCTGAAGACCTGTACGATGACCAGCCAGCCGGCACAGGCGGCGTTCACCTGGTTTATTAACCTGGCCTACCAGCAGCACGGCGCCCCCACGGCGACCCAGGCGGCGGCGGCCGGCGACTACGTCGGCGGGTTCCGCGACCAGCACTACGCGATGACCTTCGCCGGCCCCTGGGCCCTCGACTACATGGTCAAGCCCAGCTCCTACACCGGCGTCTCCGCGCCGACGTTCCACTGGGGCGCCGTGCTCACGCCGAAAGGGCCGGGCGGCAGCCAGGCCCTGGTGGACAGCAGCCTTGAGGTGATCTCCGCGAAGTCGTCGAACAAGGACGCCGCCTGGTGGCTCTCCCGCTTCCTGACCGAAGGGCCGGGCGGCGCGCTGGAAGGGGAATACGGCATCGGCATCCCGGCCGCCATGGCGGTCGCCAACTCCCCGTCCGTCAAGAATGAGTACGGCCCCCTGTACGACCTGTTCACCCAGGCCCTCAAGAACGGCCGCGTCATGCGCACCGTGCCCCAGTACACCAAGTTCTGGGACACCGTGAACACCGACCTGACGCCGATGTGGAAGAACCAGGAAAGCGTGGCCGCCGCGACGGCCAAAGCCTGCCAGGATGTAGCACCATTGCTGCCGAAGTGACGGCGGCCGACGTGAGAAGGGCGTAAGCGCATGGCCGCCATCCCAGCCCCGGCAACCGGTAAGCCCGCCGGCAGCGAACGCCGGCGCGAGGGCTGGTGGGGCTTCGGCTTCACCACGATCTGGATCATCGGGTTCCTGATCTTCGCGCTGTTCCCCCTGGCCATGGCCGTCTACATCAGCTTCACCAACTGGGCGCCGATCGCCGGTCCGTTCTGGGAGGCGCACACGGTCGGCGTCCAGAACTACGCCACCTTCCTGAGCGACCCGCTGTTCTGGCAGTCGATCGGCAACACGCTCTACTACGCCGTCGGCACGGTGGCCGTCATCAACGTGGTCGCGCTGCCGATGGCGCTCCTCTTGAACCAGCCGCTGCGCGGCCTCAACATCTACCGCACCATCTTCTATCTGCCGGCGATCATGCCGGCGGTGGCGACGGCGCTGATCTTTCGCCTGCTCTTCTTGCCCGGCGGCGGGCTGGTGAGCTTCGTCCTCACCGCCCTCGGCATCCAGTGCAACCCGGCCGAATTGACCTGCAACCCGGCCGACTGGCTGAACAACCCGCACCTGACCATGCCGGTCGTGATCATCATGGCGGCGTGGGGCGTCGGCCAGCCGCTGCTGATCTACCTGGCGGGGCTGCAGGGCGTCGATCGCGGCTACTACGAGGCGGCGGCGCTGGACGGCGCGAGCCGGTTCCAACTCTTCCGGCACGTCAGCCTACCCCTGCTGACCCCGGCGATCTTCTTCAACATCGTCACCGGCCTGATCGGCGGCTTCCAGGAGTTCACCAAGTTCGTGATCTTCGCCGGCGGCGCCAGCAGCACCGGCGGCCCCGGCAACTCCCTGCTCACCACCTTCTGGTATGTCTACCTCGACGGCTTCCACTATCAGAAGATGGGCCTCGCCACGGCGATGGCCTTCGGACTCTTCGCCCTCATCCTCATCTGCACCTTGATCAACTTCTGGGGACAAAGGCGCTGGGTGTACTACCAGGCGGAACGGCGGTAAACGATGGCCATCTCCTCCGGCCCCACGGCCTCGCACCTCGGCGCCGCGGCGGCGCCGTCGCCCGCCATCGGCACGGCGGCAACGCAGGCGGCCGGCCGGCCGCGCCACGTCACCGAGCGCGTCATTGCCTACGCCGCGGTCTGGATCATCTGCTTGGTGTCGCTCTTCCCGCTCTACTGGATGTTCGAGAACTCGCTGCGCCCCGGCAGCGACGCCGACTCCACGGTCCGCTTCTGGCCGGAGAGCTTCACCTGGAGCAACTATCCCCACATGTGGAATGCCCTGGCCTACCCGTTCGGCGTCTTCCTGATCAACAGCTTCGGCATGTGTATCCTCGTGACGGTGGGCACGGTCGTCTCCTGCGCCCTGGTCGCCTACGGTTTCGCCCGCTTCCGTTTCTGGGGACGCGACGTGCTCTTCGGCGTGGTGATCAGCACCATGATGATCCCCTACGCCATCATGATGATTCCCCAGTACGCCCTCTTCGTGAACATCTTCCACTGGAGCAGCGGCGGCCGGCTCTTCGGCTACCAGAATCTCGTCCAGTTCCTGCCTCAGATCGTGCCGGCCTTCTTCGGCTCGCCGATCTTCATCTTCCTGCTGCGCCAGTTCATCCTGAGCATCCCCTACGACCTGGATGAAGCGGCCAAAGTGGACGGCGCGGGCCCTTTCCGGACCTTCTGGACGATCATCGTCCCCGAGCTGCGTCCGGCGCTGGCGACGGTGACGGTGCTCACCTTCATCGGCAAGTGGAACGACTTCCTGGGGCCGCTCATCTACTTGCAGGACCCGCGCAACTGGACGATCGAGCTGGCGCTGAACGGCTTCGTCGGCCGCTACGGCGTCACCGTCTTCAACCTCCAGATGGCGGCCGCCCTGATGTCGATGCTGCCGATCGCGATCATCTACTTCATCGCCTCCAAGCAGATCATCCAGGGCATCACGCTCAGCGGGGTGAAGGGGTAGCAGACGACGCCGGTTGGACCAACGCTGTAAGATACAGGGACAGGGTTTGTTCCGGGGGCATAGGTGGAATTCGTCAGCATTGGCGAGTTGCTGGCAGTGGAAAACCGCCGTCTCCGGGACAATGCGGGGTCCAATGAGTAACTGCTCGGCAGTGACTTCGTCCAAGCGCCCCCTGTGCAACCACTCTTGGATTTCCGCCTGCTGGTCAGGCAGTATACAGCAGCTTCCCCTCGCGTCGTACGGTGGCGGGCAACGACGCAACCACGGTCAGACGGCTTCGAAAGTATTCCGGAGTCATGACAAGGAGGTCGACAGACGCGCCGACGCCAAACAGCGCCCTATATCCCTCGCACCGAAGGCGATAGATCTGGTCCCGCGGCGTCTCGATGATCAGCAACATATCATAGTCACTATCCGCGACCGCGTCGCCTCGCGCCCGCGAACCGAAGAGGTAAACGTACTGCGGATGCAAAGTATGGACCAGACGGCGCACGATCTCCTTTAGTGTCAAGTCGTCGGTCGACGTCAACGCCGTACTTGCGGCTAGCTCCGGCCTAAAAGCTTCCTGGGCCAAACCCACGCCTCGGCTTATCATGCCTTCATCCCCTAGCTAGGAGGCGGGACAGCCTCTTGACACGGTCGGCGATAGCAGGATTGTACCGCCCTACCAAGGCAGCTCGGAGCCGTCATAGCTCAGGAAGCGGCCGCTATCAGCGGGCGTCAACCCGTCGATCACGGACAGCAGGCCGCGGGCCGACTCCGCCGGCGCCAGGCGAGCGTTCGGGCCGCCCATGTCCGTCTTGACCCAGCCGGGGCTGATCATCACGGCCGTGATGCCCTCGCCCCGCATGTTCCCGGCCAGGACCCGCGTGAACATGTTCAGGGCGGCCTTGCTCGCCGCGTAGCTGTACTCCCCGCCTCCGGTCTTGCGCGTCAACGAGCCGGCGCCCGACGAGATGTTGACGATGCGCGGGTTCGTACCGGCGCGCAGCAATGCCAGGAACGACTGCGCCACCACCACCGGCGCCACGGCGTTGAC
>JAICXR010000020.1 GCA_025980355.1 Chloroflexota bacterium
ACGGCGCCGTGCCCCGTGCTGCTACATTCCCTGCCAGGCGCCAAAACAGCACGCCCGACCGTCGCTCCGGGCCTGTCGCGATAGCGGCGCGCCGGCTGGGAAAGGCCGATTCGGACCGACGTGAGCGTAGAAACCAGCTTGAGATCGGGGCGGCGCCGGCGGATGGCGCCGCTCCTACCAGGAAGAGTGCCCAATGAAGACGACTGACGGTGCCACCCCCCCTGACTCTCCGGAGCGGGACGAGCCCCATGACCTGACGCGCTCGCCGATCTTGCCCGACGTCGCCCGCCTGGACCCGGCAGAGCGCAGCCAGCTCGAGGAAAGCGGCCGCCGCTGGGCGTCGACCTTGCCGCCGCCCGCGCCGGAGGAGGCCTTACGGGCCGATCCCTCCCAGCGCGAAGTCGTGGCAAGCCGCCGGGGTGCCTACGTGCGCGTACGTCCATCGGCACAATTCGCGGAGGTACGTCCGGGCGTCCTGCGCGCCACGCGCCTGGCCTCGGAACCGAGCAGCCCGACTGGGCGCGCCCTCAGCGGCATCAAGCACGTGCTGGTTGGCGACCCCCTGTCCCTGCAACACTACATCCACGAACGGTTGAGCAAGCTCAAGGCCCTGGCGGTCCTCTCGTCCGATGCCATCTCCTCGGTTGCCTACGCCACCGAAGCAATCTTGCTGATCTTGCTGGCGGCAGGGACTGCCAGTTTTCGGCTGTCCCTGCCGATCGCCGGCGCCATCGTCCTGTTGATGCTCGTCGTAGGCGCCTCCTACCGGCAGACGATCATGGCGTACCCGAAAGGCGGCGGCAGCTACATCGTCGCCCGCGATAACCTCGGCGATGTGGCCGGGCTGACCGCGGCGGCGGCGCTGATGACGGACTACACCCTGACCGTCGCCGTCAGCGTCGCTTCCGGCGTCGCGGCCGTCATCGCCGCCTATCCGAGCCTCGCGCCCTATCGCATCCCGGTGGGCGTGGGCTGCATCCTCCTGATCTTCCTCGGCAACCTGCGCGGCATTCGGGAGGCGGGGACGATCTTCGCCATCCCCACCTACGCCTTCATCATCGGCATGTACGCGCTGATCGCCGGCGGCTTCTGGCTGCTCCTCACCGGACGGGCGCCGATCGTGCAGTACCCGGCAGTTCAACTGTCGGAGGGCGTGAGCGTCTTTCTGATCCTGCGCGCCTTTGCAAACGGCTGCTCCGCCATGACCGGCGTGGAGGCGATCTCCGACGGCGTGCCGGCCTTCCGTCCGCCGGAGTGGCGGAATGCGCGCACGACATTGACCTGGATGGTCGTGATCCTTGCCACTATCTTCAGCGGTGTGACCCTGTTAGCCCACCTCTACCAGATCATGCCCGACCCGACCGGCAACAGCCCCTTGCTGGCGCGCCTCAACGCCGCCGTCTTCGGGGCGAGCCCGATCTTCTACGCTATCCAGTTTGCCACCTTCCTGATCCTGGTGCTGGCGGCCAACACCGCCTTCTCCGATTTTCCGCGGTTACTCTTCTTCCTCGCTCGCGACGGTTTCGCCCCCCGCATCTTCCGCCGGGTCGGGGACCGTCTGGCCTTCTCCAACGGCATCATCGCCCTAGCGATCCTGGCGAGCGTGCTCTACGCGCTCCTGAACGGCCAGGTGGATGCGCTGCTGCCGCTGTACACGATCGGCGTCTTCTCATCCTTCACGCTCTCCCAGGCCGGCATGGTGCGGCGGTGGTATGGACGCCGGCAGGCAGGCCGTCGCAACGGCGTGCCCTGGGAGGCCGAGCCGCACTGGCGGCGGCGCGCCGCTATGAACGGCCTGGGGGCCGTCACGACCTTGCTGGTCCTGCTCATCGCCGCGGCGACCAAGTTCACGTCCGGCGCCTGGTTCGTGCTGGTGCTCATCCCCTGCCTGATCGTGGTCTTCCTGCTGATCCACCGGCACTACGGACGGATGGAGGCCGACCTGCGCGTTGAGGCGCCGCTCGCGCCCGACGATATCCGGCACACGGTGCTCTGCCCCCTGGCCGACCTCAACCGCCCGGCGCTGCGCGCGCTCGCCTACGCCCGCTCGCTCAGCCCGCACGTCATCGCCGTCCACGTCAGCCAGGACGAGGAGGACGTGGCGCGCATCCAGGCCAAATGGGGCATCTGGGGGCGGTTCGTCCCCTTGGAGATCATCGAATCGCCCTATCGCGGCGTCGTGCTGCCGACGGTCGCCTACATCGACGCCCTGCGCGCCAAGCGCCCGTCCGACACGATCACGGTGGTCCTACCCGAGTTCGTCCCCGCCCACTGGTGGGAGCGCGCCTTGCACAACCAGACGGCCCTCCGCCTGAAGCGCCACCTGCTGTACCGCCCCGGCGTCGTGGTGACCAACGTGCCCTACCACCAGCGGAAGGTCTGAGCGCCACGCCCCGCGGCCCGGCCCGACGCCGTTGCCGTTAGGACCGTCGCCCCGTACCATGCATGAGGAACTTTGACGGGAAGGGAAGGACGGGATGCAGCACGTCACCGACTATCTCAACGGCATCGGGACGCTGGTGGAACGCTTGCCGCAAGAGGAGATCGCCGGCATCGCCGAGGCGCTGCGCGACATCTACCGCGCCGACGGCGTCATCTACGTCTGCGGCAACGGCGGCAGCGCCGCCACCGCCTCGCACTTCGCGCTGGACCTGGCGAAGGGGACGCGCGGCAGCGCGGACCAGCGGCGGGTGCGCGCGGTCGCCCTCACCGACAGCGTGCCGCTGCTGACCGCCTGGGGCAACGACACGGAGTATGCACGGGTCTTCGCCGAGCAGCTCGCCGCCTGGTATCGCCCGGGTGACGGCCTGGTGGCGATCTCCGGCAGCGGCAACTCGGCCAATGTGTTGGAGGCGGTGAAGCTCGTCAACGCGCGCGGCGGCGTCACCTGCGCCCTCACCGGCTACGAAGGCGGCAAGCTGGCGAAGCTGGCCACCCGCTCGGTGATCGTCCCGTCGGACGACCTCGAAAAGATCGAAGATTGCCACATGATCCTCTGCCACCTCTACACGGCCTACCTGCGCCGGGAAATCGCCCTCGAGTGAGCGATCGCTCGCTCCTGATTGGCCTGGACTTCGGCGGCACGAAGCTCGCCGCCGGCCTGGTCGATCCTGCCCGCGGCGACCTGGTGGCCTCCGTCCGCCGGCCGACGGAGCCGGAGGGCGGCGCGACGCTGGCGCTTGCGACCATGCTGGAGATGGCCCGCGAGCTAGTGGCCAATACACCGGGCGAAGTGGGCGGCGTCGGCATCAACTTCGGCGGCCCGGTCGACGCGGCTGCCGGCGTCGTCCTCCAGTCCCACCACGTCGCCGGCTGGGATGGTTTCCCGTTGGCAGCACGGGTCGGGGCGGCACTGGGACTGCCCACCACGTTGGAGAATGACGCCAACGGGCAGGCGCTGGCGGAGTGGCGCTTTGGCGCCGGGCGCGGCAGCCGTTCGATGGCCTACCTGAACGTCGGCACCGGCATCGGCGGCGGCATTGTCCTGGAGGGCCGGCTCTGGCGCGGGGCGCACGGCATGGCCGGCGAGTTCGGCCACATGGTGGTCCGGCCGGGCGGGCCGGTCTGTACCTGTGGCCGGGGCGGCTGCCTGGAAGCCCTGGCGGCCGGCCCGGCGATGGGGCGCCGGGCCCGCGCGGCGCTCGCCGCGGCGCCGCCGGAGATCCGCGACCGGAGCGCGATGCTGCGGCGAGCCGGCAGTGTCGCCGCCGTGACCGGGCGAGAACTCACCGGCGCGGCGGCCGACGGGGACACACTGGCCCTGGAGGTGCTGGACGCCATTTTCGCCGACCTGGCGTTGGGAATCGCCAATATCCTGAGCGGCGTGGATCCGGATCTGCTGGTGCTCGGCGGCGGCGCGGCGGACTGGGCGCCGACGCTCTTCGCCCGGTTGCTGGAAGGCGTGCGTACCGTCTGCCTACCGGGCACGGAAAACCAGATTGCGCTGTCCCCCGCCGCCCTCGGCGCCGATGCCGGCATCTTCGGCGGCGCGGCCATCGTCCTCCAGCCACGAGCGTGACGCCACCGACGACGCCCATCGATCGCCAGCAACGGGGCCGGATCGGCGAGCGCATCGCCGCGGCGTTGCTCCGCCAGGCCGGCTACACGGTGCTGGAACAGAACGTCCGCTGCGGCCGGGTGGAACTCGACATCATCGCCCGCGAGGGGACGGCGCTGGTGTTCGTGGAGGTGAAGGCGCGCTGGAGCGATAGCTATGGCGCACCGGAGGAGGCCATCACACCGGCCAAGCGCCGCAACCTGCTCAGCGCCGCCGGCCAGTACCTGCGCAGCCGTCATCTGGAAGACCAGGAGTGGCGAGTGGATGTACTCGCGCTGCGTCTACGCGGGACCAGCGTGCTGCACTGGGAGCTGTTTCGAGATGCCCTGGAAGGGGAGTAGGGCGGCATCGGCGAACCTGCCGCGCCGCCCGGACCGGCGTCCCCCTAGCGCTTCGTGTACTGCGGCGCCTTGCGGGCGCGCTTGAGGCCGAACTTCTTGCGCTCCTTGATCCGGGCGTCGCGGGTGACGAAGCCGGCGCGGCGGAGGGCGGGCTTCAGGGTCTCATCCATGGCGATCAGGGCGCGGGTCACGCCGTGGCGTATCGCGCCGGCCTGGCCGCTGATGCCACCGCCCACGACCTTGACCTGGGCGCTAAAGCGCCCACGCTGGTCCACCACGGCAAACGGCTCCTGCGCGATGCCGCTGAGCGACGCCTGCCCGAAGTATTGATCCAGCGGTCGACCGTTGACAATGAAGGCGTCGCCGCCGGGAATCAGACGCACGCGGGCGATCGACGTTTTCCGCTTGCCGGTGCCGTAGAAATAGCGTTGTACTGCCATGGGTCCTCGCTCTCCCCTTCTCTTATCAGCCCTGCGCCACGGCCGGGACGTCGGCGAACGGCCCGGTGGGTCGGCCGCGTTTGCCGACGATAGTGAGCGCCGTGGGCTGCTGGGCAGCCTGCTCGTGCGTGGGGCCGGCGTAGACCTTCAGCTTCTTCAACATGGCGGCGCCCAGGCGATTGTGCGGCAACATGCCGCGGACCGCCTCTTCCACCACCCGCTCCGGGAAGCGGCTCATCATCTCCGAGAGCGGGCGCTCTCGGAAACCGCCGGGATAGCCGGAGTGGCGTCGATACATCTTCTGATTGAGCTTGTCGCCCGACACGTGGATCTTCGCGGCGTTGACGATGATCACGTAGTCGCCGGTGTCCAGGTTCGGCGTCCAGGTCGGCTTGTGCTTGCCCCTCAGGATGCGGGCGACTTCAGTCGCCAGGCGACCCAGGACCTTGCCCTCGGCGTCGGCCACGTACCAGTGGCGCGGAAAGTCGCGCATGCTCGGTGTATACGTTTTCATTATTCCCTCATTCCTCGCCCGGATAGCGTACCCGAAACAGACAAAGCCCGTGGGCCGGCGCGATCGGCGCCAGCGGCGTGGCGGACGTGTCGTCGTCCAGCGCCGCCCGCAGGGCCGCCACCGTCACCCGGCCCCGCCCAATAGCGACCAACACGCCGACAATCGCTCGCGCCATGTGAGTGAGGAACGCGTCGGCCTCGATCTCGAAGCGCAGCCGGTCCGCCTCCGGTCGGAGCGTGGCGGCCAGCACCGTCCGCCGCCAGCCGCGGTGCTGCTGGGACCGACGGCGTTGCTCCGGACTGCCGGGAATGGAGCCGAAATGCCGGAAGCTGTGCGTGCCCGGTAGCGAGGCCACCGCCTCCGCCATCGCCGCCAGGTCCAAGTCGCCGGCCAATCGCCAGGCGTAGCGTTCGCGCAGCGGAAGGCGCTCCGGCGCGCGGAGACAGTGATAGTGATAGACCCGCGACAGCGCGGAGTAGCGAGCGTGAAAGTCCGGTCCCGTCTCCCGCAAGTCCCGAATCGCCACGTCGGCCGGCAATTGGCCATTGACGACCGTCGCTAGCTTGGCAATAGGCACGCGCCCGCCGTAGCGGAAATGGACCACCTGGCCGCAGGCGTGCACGCCCGTGTCCGTGCGACCGGCCGCCAGCAACCGCGGGTCCGGCGTGTAGCGACCGAGCGCCGCTTCCAGCACCGCCTGCACCGTCCGGCCGCGGGCCTGCCGCTGGAAGCCCAGAAAGTCCGTCCCGTCGTATTCCACGGTCGCACGAAGCCGTGTTTCGCCCGGCTCGCCGCGGTCCGCGGGCGATGTCATCGCGTCGCGTGCTCTGCATACCGTTATCGGGCCGGCGCCACTGCTTCGTCGTAGGGGACGAGTTCCAGGCGCGCCATGCGGGAGGCGTCGCCCTTGCGGATGCCGATGTGGTAGATGCGGGTGTAGCCGCCGTTGGAGCCCGGCCCGGACGTCCTGGCGGCGTACTTCGGGGCGATCACGTCGAAGAGCTTGCGCGTGGCGCCCTCGTCGTACAGGACGGCGGCGACCATCCGACGAGCGTGCAGGTCGCCGCGTTTGGCGAGGGTGATCAGGTGCTCCACCTCGCCGCGGACCTCTTTCGCCCGCGCTTCGGTGGTGGTGATGTGCTCATACTGAATCAATGACGCACACATATTGCGCAACATCGACATCCGATGGGCGGTCGGACGGTTGAGTTTCCGGTGGCCGATGCCGTGCCGCATGCCTATTCCTCGCTCTCGTCGGTCAGGTCGTCCTGGACCTCGCCCGGCACGGTGCGGAGGGCGAGCCGGTCGATCAGTTCGTCAAGGGACTTTTTGCCGAAGTGGCGGACCGCCAACAGCTCGTCTTCCGTCATCTGCAGCACCTGACCGACCTTGGTGATGTTGCTGCGCTTCAGGCAGTTGTAGGCGCGGACGCTCAGCTCGAGTTCCTCGATCGGCGTATTGTAGATGGCGGCCGGGATGTCAACACCCGAGGGCAGCGGCGTCTCCGCGGTGGCCAGCAGGCCGGGCAGACCGGCCCCGCCGAGCAGCGCGAAGTGGCTGACCAGAATCTCCGCTGCCTGCGCCACCGCGTCTTCGGCGGTCATGGTCCCGTCGGTCCAGACATCCAGGATCAGGCGGTCATAGGTGGTCGTCTGTTGCACCCGGGTCGGCTCAACCGTGAAGTTCACCTTCACGATGGGCGAGAAGATCGAATCGACTGGGATCATGCCGATCATGTCGGACTGCCGGGCGTCCGCCGGGATGTAGCCCTTGCCCCGCTCGACCGTCAGTTCCATGTCGAACTCCTGGTCGTCCCCGGCCAGCGTGAGGAGATGCTGCTCGGGATTGACGATCTCGATAGTGCTGGGCAGCTCGATATCGCCCGCCGTCACGGGTCCTTCCCGCTGCAACGTGAGGTGCAGCGTCACCGGCTCGTCGGAGAAGCAGCGCAGCCGGATCTTCTTCACGTTCAGGACGACTTCGGTGACGTCCTCCTTGGCGTTCGGCACATCGGTGAACTCGTGCGCCACGTCGCGGATTTTGATCCAGGTGACGGCGGCGCCGGGCAAGGACGAGATCAGCACCCGCCGCATGGCGTTGCCGATGGTCGTGCCGAAGCCCGGCTCCAGGGGCATGAGCTCGAAGCGGCCGAAACGATCGGTGCTCTCGATGCGGTGCATCGCCGGTGCGGCGATGGGCAGCACGGTAGGTTCAATAGACACTGGAGTCCCCTTCGCTTACCGGGAATAAAACTCGACGACGAGTTGCTGCTGGATCGGCAACGATCCTTCGGGCAGCACCGGCTTGCTCAAGACCTTGCCCGTCCACGATCCCGAGTCATAGGACAGCCAGTCCGGCAGTGCCGTGTTCCCGGCCGTCTCTAGGAAGATCTTGAACAGTTCGGATTCCCGACTGGACGGACGGACGGTGATCACGTCCCCTGCCTTCACCTGGTAGGACGGGATGTCCGTCTTGACGTCGTTGACCAGGAAATGGCCGTGGCGGACCAACTGCCGGGCTTCCGGCCGGGAACGGCCGAGGCCGAGCCGATGGACGACGTTGTCCAGCCGCGCTTCCATGATGGAGAGGAGGTTGGGGCCGGTCGGGCCGGCGCGACGGTCGCCCTCTTCGAAGGCGTTGCGGAACTGGCGCTCACCGACGCCGTAGAACTTGCGCGCCTTCTGCTTCTCGCGCAACTGCGCCGAGTAGTCGGAGGCCTTGCGGCGGCGCTGCTGCTGATGCATACCCGGCGGGTTGGGGCGTTTGTCCAGCGTGCACTTGGTGACGCATTTCTCGCCCTTCAGGTACAGTTTGAGCCCCTCGCGGCGACAGATGCGGCAGACGGGACCGGTATAACGGGCCATAGTTCCTCCTCAGCGCTAGACGCGGCGCCGCTTGGGCGGACGGCAGCCGTTATGGGGAATCGGGGTGACGTCGGTAATGCTGGTGATCAGCAGCCCGGTGGCTTGCAGGGAACGGATGGCGGCCTCACGGCCCGCGCCCGGTCCCTTGACGAAGACGTCGACCTGGCGCATGCCGTGTTCCATCGCCTTACGGGCGGCGTTTTCGGCGCACAGTTGGGCGGCGAAGGGCGTCGACTTGCGCGAGCCCTTCTGACCGATCGCCCCGGCGCTGCTCCAGGAGATGACTGCCCCCCGCGGATCGGTGAGCGTCACGATCGTATTATTAAAGGTCGATTGGATGTGCGCTTGGCCGCGCGGCACCATCTTCCGTTCGCGGCGCCGCGTTCGCGCGGCGGCCGCGGCGGCACGTCCACGCGCCGGACTGGCGGTGCGCTGTTCAGGCATTATTCTTCCTCATCCTACTTCTTCGCCGCAGCCTTCTTGCGACCGCCAACGGTCTTGCGCGCGCCCCGCTTCGTCCGGGCGTTGGTGCGCGTGCGTTGGCCGTTCACCGGCAGGCCGCGCCGGTGCCGCAGGCCGCGGTAGCTCCCGATGTCCTGCAGGCGTTTGATATTTAATTGTACCTCTCGGCGCAGGTCGCCTTCCACACGGTAGTGGTCGCTGATGTAGCGGTCGATGCGGTTGCGCTCTTCCTCCGTCAGGTTGCGGACCCGCGTATCCGGGCTGACGTTGACGGCCGTCAGGATCTCCCGGCTGTTGGTCGGCCCGATACCGTAGACATAACGCAGGGAGATCTCCACACGCTTCTCCCGTGGGATGTCAATACCGGCGATGCGTGCCATCTGCTGCGCCCCTCCTATCCCTGCTTCTGCTTATGCTTCGGTACCGGGCAAATGATCATGACGACGCCCCGCCGCTTGATGATCTTGCACTTCTCACAGCGCGGTTTGACCGACGCGCGTACTTTCATCCGATCGCTCCTTCTCCAGCCCGTTGACGGCCGGCCCGCGTCGGCCAGCCGCGTCGATCACGCGGCGGACCCGCTCCCACACCTCATCGACGGCGCCGTGGCCGCTCTCCCGCTGCAACCGCGCATCGTGCGCATAATAGGCGAGCAAGGGCTCCGTCTCCTGTTCGTAGACGGCATGCCGGGCCCGCACGATCTCCGCTTGATCGTCATCGCGCACATACAGGCTGCCGCCACAGCGGTCGCAGACCCCCTCCTGCGCCGGCGGCAGGAGGCGCGGATGGTACGTCGCCGCGCACGACCGGCAGGTAAGCCGACCCGCCAGACGCTCCATCAAGACCGCGCTCTCCACCTCCAGCAGGAGCGCCAGGTCGACGCCCTGCCGGCGTTGCGCCAGCGCCGCGTCCAGGGCCGTGGCCTGGGCCACGGTGCGCGGGAACCCGTCCAACACGACGCCGGTCTGGCAATCCGGCTGCGCCATGCGCTCCAACACCAGTTGCTCGATCACCACGTCGGGCACGAGCCGCCCGGCGTCCAGGAACGCCTTCGCCTCGACACCGGCCGGCGTGCCCGCCGCGGCGGCAGCGCGCAGCAGCTCGCCGCTGGCGATGCGCGTCCATCCATAGTGCTCGCACATACGGCGCGTCTGCGTCCCTTTTCCGGTGCCCGGTGGCCCAATGAGCAATATATTCAAAGTCGTCAGCGGATGAATCCCTGATAGCGCCGCATCAGGAGTTGCGCTTCCAACTGTTTCATCGTGTCCAGGACCACGCCGACCACGATCAACAGGCCGGTGCTGGACAGCGTCAGTGCCTGGGTCGAGGTAATCGTCTGCACGAAGAGCGGCGAAATCGCCACCAGGCCCAGGAATAACGCGCCGGCCAGGGTGATCCGGTTGAGGACGCGCATCAGGTATTCCGCCGTGTTGCGCCCCGGCCGGATGCCCGGAATAAAGCCCCCGTTCTTCTGCAAACTCTCCGGCAGGTTCTGCTGCTGGAAGACGACGAGGGTATAGAAGTAGGTGAAGCCGACGACGAGGACGAAGAAGAGGATCCAATACAGGACGCCCTGGCTGTTGAAGATGTTGGCGACCACGGTCGCGACGTTGGCCACCCAGGCGACCGGCGAGACCTTGAAATAGGACGCCACCGTCGCCGGGAAGAGCATGATCGACATGGCGAAGATCAGCGGGATCATGCCCGCCGAGTTGACGCGCAAGGGGATATGCGTGCTGCTGCCCTGCATCTGGCGGTTGCCCCGGATGCGCCGGGCGTATTCCACCCTGATCCGCCGTTCCCCCTGGTAGATCAGGACGATGCCGATGACGAGGATCAGGGCGACCACCGCCAGCACCACCGCCCCGGTCAGGCTGTTCCCCGCGACCGCCGTTTGCTGCGCGAAGGAGGGCAGTCGCGTCACGATCCCGGCAAAGATGATCAGCGATATGCCGTTGCCGATGCCGTTCTCGGTGATCAATTCACCCAGCCAGGTCAGGAGCATCGTCCCCGTCGTCAAGGTGACCAGCATCGCCAGGCTCTGCAGGAACACCGTCCCGGAGACGCCCCAGAGGCCGAAATTCGGGATGACCTGCGTCCCGGCCGCCGCCCCCTGCGAGTTGTGCAAGAGCGACACCGTGCCGAAGCCCTGCAAGAAGGCCAACGGCACGGTCAACATGCGCGTGTACTGGTTGATCTTGTTCCGACCGGCCTCGCCCTCTTTGCCGAGCATTTCCAGCCGCGGAACCATCGGCGTCAGCAACTGCATCACGATGGTCGCCGTGATGTACGGGTAGACGCCCAGCGCGGCAACCGAGAAGCTGGCCAGCGCGCCGCCGGAGAACAGATCCAGCATCGAAATGGTCTGGTTGCCGCTGAGCAGTTGCTTCAACCCCGCCACGTCCACGCCCGGAATCGGGACGTGCGCGATGAAGCGGAAGATGATCAGTACGCCGAGCGTAAAGAGCAGCTTGCGCCGCAGGTCGGGCAATCGCCAGGCGTTGAGCAGATGCTCCAGCGACTCATTCATGATGGCGTTCCTCAGGCTTCTTGCTCGGCATCGTCAGAAATGGTCTCATCCAATTCTACGACGCTGCCGCCGAGCGCCTCGATGCGCGCCTTCGCGCTGGCCGAGAATTTCACCGCCCGCACGGTGAGCGCCTTCGTCAGCTCGCCGCTGCCGAGCACCTTCAAGCCGATGAACGGCCCGTTGCCGGCGTAATGGGGCTTGACAATGCGCGCCGCCGCCAGCGACTCCAGCGTCACCTCGCTGCCCGCCTCCGCCAGTTCCAGGACGTCCAGGTCGATCACGGTATAGCGCTTCTTGAAGAGGGCGTTGCGGAAACCCCGGCGATAGGGCATCCGCTTCGCGAAGCGGGTCTGGCCGCCCTCGAAGTTGATGTTGACTTCGCCCCGGCGTCGGGCCTTCTGACCTTTCGTGCCGCGCCCGGACGTCTTGCCGTGGCCGGACCCGGTGCCGCGACCGACGCGCTTCTTGGCGTGGGTCGACCCGGGCGGCGGCGTCAGTTCGTGCAGTTTCATTATCGCTCTATTCTTTCTCGGCCGGAGCTTCGTCCGGGACCTCTTCGACCGTCAGAAAGTGGCTCACTTTCCGAATCATGCCGCGCACCTCGGCGCGGTCCGGCAGCTCCACCGTCTGGTGCAGCCGGCGCAGGCCCAGCGAACGGACGGTATCCTTGTGCCGCTGATTGTGGCCGATGGTGCTGACGCGATAGGTGACACGGAGCGTTGCCATTAGACCGCCGCCCTACTTCCCAGTAACTCGTGGACGGTCATGCTGCGCCGCCGCGCCACCATGGCCGGGCTTTCCAACATCCCGAGCGCCTGCATCGCCGCGACGACGGTGTTGACCTTGTTCGAACTCCCCAGCGTCTTGCTCAGGACATCGCGCACGCCGGCGGACTCGACCACGGCCCGGACCGCGGCGCCGGCGATCACGCCGGTCCCGACGGACGCCGGGCGCAGCAACACCGTCGAGGCGCAGAAGCGGGACTGCACCGGGTGCGGGATCGTGTTCTCGTTGAGGGCGACTTCGACGACGTGCTTCTTGGCGTCGTCCACCGCCTTGCGGATGGCGTCCGGCACCTCCGCCGCCTTGCCCACGCCGGCGCCGACGTGGCCGGCTTTGTCACCGACCACGGCGATCACGCTGTAGCTGAAGCGACGACCACCCTGGACGACCTTCGACACGCGCCGAATATCGACGACACGTTCCTCCAGGTTGAGCCGGTTTGCGTCAATCCGCGCCATTTCTTCTCCTAAAAACTCAAACCGGCTTTGCGCGCCGCATCCGCCAGCGCCTGGACTCGCCCGTGGTAACCGAAGCTCCCCCGATCGAACGCGACCTTGGTGACACCCTGCTCCAACGCGCGCCTGGCCACCGTCTCGCCCACCTTCTCGGCGCGCTGGACCTTCTTGAGGCCCGCCAGCAGGGGCCGCAGATCGGCGTCCAGGGTCGACGCGGTGACGATCGTCCGGTGTTCCAGGTCATTGATCACTTGCGCGTAGATATGTTCCGCCGACCGATGCACGCTCAAGCGCGGCCGCTCCACGGTCACGGGAATGCGCGCCCGCACGCGGCGTTGGCGGCGCAGGCGCCCCTTGCGGCTGCCGACTCTCGTAATCACCGTCTCAAACCCCCACCGGCCCCCGCCGTCTCACTTCTTCTTACCGCCGGCCTTGCCGGCCTTGCCGGCCTTGCGGCGAATCACCTCGTCGGTGTAGCGGATGCCCTTGCCCAGATAGGGCTCCGGCGGCCGCACGTTGCGGATGCGGCTGGCGATCTCGCCCACCGCGGCCTTGTCGATCCCCTGGACGTGGACCCGGCTCTCCGAACCGCGCTGGGCCTGCACCTGATCGATCGTGAAGGACACGTCCGGCGGCGGTGCAACCTCGACCGGATGGCTGTAGCCCACCTGCAGCACGAGGTTCTTCCCCATCAACTGGGCCCGGTAGCCCACCCCCGTCATCTGCAAGGAACGGGTGAAGCCGGTGGTGACGCCCGTCACCATGTTGGCAACCAGGGATCGGGTCAGCCCGTGCAGGGCCCGTACCTCCGGATCATCGTTCGGGCGCGTCACCAGCAACTGGCCGTCCTGCTGTTCGATGCTGATCGGCTGCCGGAACTCCCGGCTGAGCGTGCCTTTCGGCCCGCTGACCGTGATGTGGTGATCGGCGAGCTCGATTTTCACGCCGGAGGGTACCGGAATCGGCTGCCGGCCAATACGTGACATTACAATTCCCTTCCAGACGCGAACAAATAGTGTACCACCGGCCCGCGCCCTACCAGATGTAGCAGAGCACCTCGCCGCCGACGCGCTCGTAGTGCGCCTGCTTGCCGGTCATGACGCCGCGCGAGGTGGAGATGATGGCCGTGCCGAGGCCGCCCATCACGCGCGGGATATCGCCACGGCGGGAGTAGATGCGCAGGCCCGGCCGGCTGACGCGCTTCAGTCCGACGATCACCGGCTTCTTGTCCGGCGTGTACTTGAGGCTGATGCGGATCGTCCCCTGGGGCCCTTCCGGCAGGACCTCATATTCGTCGATGTAGCCCTCCTGCTTGAGGACCTGGGCGACGGCGCGCTTCAGGTTGGACGCCGGAATCGCCACGTGCAGATGCCGGGCCATGGAAGCGTTGCGGATGCGCGTCAGCATGTCCGCGATGGGATCGGTGACGTTCACGTATGACCTCCCTCTACCAGCTGGACTTGGTGATACCGGGCAGTTCGCCGCGCAACGCCAGGTCGCGGAAGCAGATGCGGCAGAGGGCGAATTGTCGCATGTAGCCGCGTGGCCGCCCGCAGATGCGGCAACGGTTGTGCTGTTGGACGTGATGCTTGGGCGTGCGCTTCCAGGCGACGATTTTCGCTGTGCGGGCCATCCGGGGACGCTCCTTCCGCTTTCTTCCTTATGCTCTTCGGAACGGCATGCCGATAAGCTGGAGCAGGCGGCGGCCCTCTTCGTCCGTGCGCGCCGTCGTGACCACGCTTATTTCCATGCCGCGTAACTTGTCGATCTTGTCGTAGTCGATCTCCGGGAAGATCAACTGCTCGCGAAGCCCCAGCGTGTAGTTGCCGCGCCCGTCGAAGGAGTTGGGGGAGACGCCCTGGAAGTCGCGCGTGCGGGGCAGAGCAACGTTGATCAGGCGGTCGAGGAACTCGTACATACGCGGACCACGCAGCGTGACGCAGACGCCGATGGAGTTGCCGGCCCGGAGCTTGAAGGCGGCGATACTGCGCCGAGCCTTGGTGACGACGGGCTTCTGGCCGGTGATGGCACTGATGTCCTTCACCGCGGCGTCGAGTGCCTTGGAGTTCTGCAACGCTTCACCGACCCCGACATTGACCACGACCTTGTGGACGGACGGCGTCTGCATGGCATTAGAATAATTAAATTCCTTTATGAGCATCGGCCGGACTTCGTTTTCGTACCGCTCTTTCAGTCGAGTTGTCATCGTGCCCCCGGTTTCTTGTCCACGATCGCCTGGCCGCAGTTCTTACACGCGCGCACCTTCTTGCCGTCTTCCTGGATCTGGTGCGCCACCCGCGTCGGTTGGCTGCAGTGCGGGCAGACGAGCATCACGTTGGAGATGTCCATCGGCGCGTCGAAGGTGACGATGCCGCCCTGCATCGCCCCGGCCTGCTGCCGCGGCCGGATGTGGCGCTTCATCTGGTTCAGGCCGCCGACGACGACCCGATGTTCCCGCGGGCGAACCTCGCTGACCGTGCCGCGCTTGCCCTTGTCTTTGCCGGTGATGATGACCACCATGTCGTCGCGTTTGATGTTTGCCATCGCGCTCTCTGCTCCCTTCGTCGATCAGAGGACTTCAGGGGCCAGCGACACGATCCGCATGAAGTTGCGGTCGCGCAGCTCGCGGGCCACGGGGCCGAAGATGCGGGTGCCACGGGGCACGTTCTGCTGATTAATGATGACGGCGGCGTTCTCGTCGAAGCGGATGTAGCTGCCGTCTTCTCGCCCGAACTCCTTGGTCGTGCGGACGATCACTGCCCGCACCACTTCACCCTTTTTGACGGTGCCGTTGGGCTGGGCGTCCTTCACCGCCGCCATGATGATGTCGCCGATGCCGGCGATCTGCTTGCCCTGGCCGCTGACGACGCGAATACACATGATTTCCTTCGCGCCGGTGTTGTCGGCGACGCGCAGGCGGGTCGTCGGTTGGATCATGCCGTCTCCCCCTCCGTCGCGGTCGTCGCCTCGCCGGTCGGCTCGGCCGCTTCGTTTGTCGGCTCGGCCGTCTCGGCTGTCTCGGCGGGCTGGCGGTAATCGGACGTGTTCTCTTCCTGCACGCGCATCTGGCTGCGCGACGGACGGGTGATCTCCATCAGGACCCAGCTCTTATGCCGGCTGATCGGCCGGCAGAGGCAGAAGCGCACCTCGTCGCCGATGTGCGACGTATTGTGCTCGTCGTGCACCATGTACCGCTTGGACTGGCGCATCACCTGACCGTACAGCGGATGCCGCCGGAAGGTATTGACCTGGACGACCACGGTCTTTTCCATCTTGTCGCTCACGACCTTGCCGGTTTTCACCTGCGTGGGACGCTGCGGCACTTGAGGCGGCAATGTAGTATTCAGCATCTTAACCCTCCCTCTGCTTTGTCCTCGCTACCGCGGCGTCCCACCTTCAGGCTCCGACCGCTTCCAGCTCGCGCTCGCGCATGATGGTGCGCACGCGGGCGATGTCGCGCCGGACAGCTTCCAACCGCATATAGTTTTCCAGTTGGCGCGTCGTCAACTGGAACCGCAAATTGAACAACTCCTGCTGGAGCTCGTCCAGGCGACGCACCAGGTCCTCGTCGCTCAAGGCCCGAACCTCGGCCGGTTTCACTGCTCGCCTCCCACTGCTGCCGTTGCCGGCTCTTCCACCGGTGCGGCGTCCTCATGCGCCCCGGTGCCGGACTCCACTTCCCGGGCCAGGATCCGGGTGCGGATCGGCAGCTTGTGACCGGCCATGGTCAACGCCTGCCGGGCCAGGTCCTCCCGAATGCCGCCGACCTCGAAGATGACATGGCCGGGCCGCACGACCGCCACCCAGTGATCGGGGCCGCCCTTGCCGGAACCCATCCGGGTCTCCGCCGGCTTGGCGGTGACCGACTTGTCCGGGAAGACCCGAATCCAGACCTGGCCACCACGCCGGGTGTTGTGCGTGATGGCGCGCCGGGCCGCTTCGATCTGCTTGCTGGTCAGCCACACCGGCTCCAACGCTTGCAGTCCCCACTCCCCGAACACCAAGGTCGTCCCGCGGTGAGCCTCACCTTCCATCCGACCGCGATGTTGCTTGCGGAACTTCGTCCGCTTCGGCATCAGCATGTGCTGTCGATCCCTTCGGCCATCCTACGATTCCGTGTCCTTGGGCATGTCGTCCGTCGTCCCCACGCCGGCGTCGTGCACGGCCTCCTCCGCCGGCGCCGCCGCGGCCTC
>JAICXR010000139.1 GCA_025980355.1 Chloroflexota bacterium
CCTGGAAGACGCGCCGGACGCCGCCTATGCATGGCTGACGACGGCGACCACGACACCGGCGGTGTGTTCCTGGACGGCCCTGGCGGCCGGAGCGGCCGCCGGCTACCAGCTCCTGGCGTCGCTGGATGAGCAGGAGGTGTGGGCGGCCGGCGTGACCTACCAGCGCAGCGCCCAGGCGCGGGAGGACGAGTCGCAGCAGAGCGGCATCTATGATCGCGTCTATGCGGCAGAGCGGCCGGAGCTTTTCTTCAAGGCAGCGGCCAGTCGAACCGTCGGGAGCGGGGAGGCCGTCTACATTCGCAGCGACGCTCGCTGGAACGTGCCGGAGCCGGAGCTCGCGCTGCTGGTCGGGCCGCGGGGCACGATTCTGGGCTACAGCGCCGGCAACGACGTGAGCTCGCGCGACATCGAGGGGGCGAATCCGCTCTACTTGCCGCAGGCGAAGGTCTACGCGCGCTGCTGCAGCCTGGGTCCGGCGATTCGGCTGGTGAAGGAGGGGCCGGATGCCCGGAACCTGCCGATCCGTCTGCGGATCGAACGCGGCGGAGCGGTGGTCTTCAGTGGCGAGACGAGCACCGCGCGCATGAAGCGCACGCCGGAGGAGCTGGTGCGCTATCTGATGCTGGACAACACCTTCCCGCATGGCGCGTACCTGCTGACCGGCACCGGCATCGTGCCGGGCGACGACTTCACGCTGGAGGCGGGCGACGACGTGACGATCACGATCGACGGCATCGGCGCCCTGCGCAATCGGGTGGAGCGAGCGCCCGGTGCCGGCCACTAAGCGGCGAGCGGCTGTCCCGGGCGCGCTGTACGACCCGATCGCCCGCTTCTACGACCTCGACCACGCCGGGTTCGACGACGACCTTCCCTTTTACGGCGAGTTCGCCCGGATGGTGACCGGGCCGTTGCTGGATGTCGGCGTCGGCAGCGGCCGCGTCGCAGTCCCCCTCGCCCTGGCGGGGCGGCAGGTCACGGGGATCGACGTCTCGGCGGCGATGTTGGCGCTCGCCCGGCGTCGCGCCGCCGCGGCCGGCGTCGCGTCGCGTCTGACGCTGGTCCACGGTGAAGCGGCGACATGCTCGCTGCCGGAGCGGTTCGGCCTGGCCTACTTCTCCTTGAACACCCTCTCGCACCTGCTCTCCCGCCCGGAGCAACTGGCGGCGCTGGCCAACGTGCGCCGCCATCTGCAGCCGTCCGGCCGGCTCCTGATCGACCAGTGGAACCCGCACGCCTCCACGGCGCCAGATAGCTCGGGGCAATGGGTGTTCGGCTACCGCCGGCAGGCCGAAGATGGCCATTGGGTCACCCAGTCCGTGACCACCAGCGCCGACCCGGCCGCGCAAGTGCTGCAGACGACGATCATGTACGACGAGGAGCCGACCGCGCCGCGCGCCACCAGGCAAGAAGGCGGTGGCGCGGCGGTGCGCCGCACGACGGTGGCGCTGCAGCTGCGCTACTTCTATCGCTTCGAGGTGGAGTGGCTCTTGCTCGCTGCCGGCTACGAACTGGAGGCGGTGTTCGGCAATTACGACCTCCGACCGTACAGCGCCGATTCCCCCCGCCTGATCTGGCTGGCGAAAAGCGGCGCGACCTAGCCTTTTCTATCCGATATGTTTGGAGGAACACATGGCGAGCGCATCCGGGCAGCCACCGCTACCCGCCGCGGCTTCGGACGAGCTGGCAGTCCGGGCACTCTATCGTCGGGTGCTGGAAGGCTGGAACCAGCGCGATGCCGCTGCCTTCGCCGCACCGTTTGCCGAGGATGGCGACGTCATCGGCTTCGACGGGAGCGAGTACCTTGGGCGGGCGGAGATCGCGGCCTCGCTGGAGCAGATCTTTGCCAGCCATCGACCGCCAGCCTATGTCAGCATCGTCAGGAGCGTTCGCCTCTTGGGTCCCGATGTTGCCATCTTGCGGGCGGTCGTTGGTATGGCGCTGCCGGGACAAGCGGCCATCGAGCCCACGCTGAACGCGCGGCAGACGCTCGTCGCGGCACGGTCGACCGGCGCATGGCGGATCGCCCTCTTCCAGACGACGCCGGCGCAGCTCCACGGCCGACCGGAATTGGCCCAGCAGTTGACGGAGGAACTGCAGCAGCTCCTGGAATAAGAAGCCCCCTTGTGGGCCGGCAGCCGACCAGGCGCCAACGGCGACGCAGCATGCAGGTTTTTGGTCAATCGACCGGCAGCCGCCGCGCTGCCGCGGCACTCCAATGGCTCGCGGCAAATTCCCAGATGACCGGGGCTGCGTCGAACTGCCGGCTGACGCGACCGAGCGGCGGCATGATTGGCCCGCCCGGCCAGGTGTGGCCACCGCCGTGGATGATCCAGCTTTCGACCGTGGTGCCGCCGTGGCCGCCGCTGCGCTGGCGCTCCACCCAGGTGCGGTCGTTTCCCGCCGCCGGGAGCGGCGGGAGCGGCTCATCCATCAGGCAGCGGTCGATCGTACGCCAGCGCGCCAGCGTTGCCGGGACGCTGAGCATCGGCTTGCCCGGCCGGTAGCGTCGCATGAAGAGGCGCTTCTGCAGGCGGCCGCGCAGGCCCACCGCCCGCCCATCAAAACGCATCGACCGGTCGGCCGTGCCGTGGATGACCAGCACGGACACGGCGCAGGTCGGCCGAATGCTCGCCAGCGGCACTGGCATGGAGCCGGCGACCGGCGCGATCACGGCGATCCGCTCGCTCAGTTCGAGCGCCAGCCGGTGGCAGAAAACGCCGCCGTTGGAGAGCCCGGTAAACGCGACCTGCGCCGGGGCGACCGGAAATGCACCGATCAGGTGATCAAGGAGCGCGCCGACGAAGGCCACGTCGTCCACACCATCCTGCTCGGCGGGCGAGTTGCCGCGGCCATCGTTCCAACTGCGCTGGTAGCCCTCGGGATAGGCGACGACGAAGCCGTGCTCGTCGGCGACGGCGTCGAAATGCGTCCACCGGCGAATGTCTGCGCCGGTGATCTGGCGGCCGTGCAGCACGAGCACCAGGGGACGCAGCGCCGGGCCTTGCCCCTCCGGCACGTGGACCAGCGCGGTCCGCCGGCGACCGTCGCATTCCAGGGTCACCGCGTGGTCGGGCACAAAAGTAGCCTCCTCGGTGGCATGGTACAGTGCCGCGCCGCAACGTACAGGGAAAAGGAGCAGCGCGATGTCTGTCGGAAGCGCCGAAGGGGCCAGGGTCGTCCTGGTGAGCAACGTCAACCGGGACGAGCAGCGCGCGCTGGTCCGCGCCGCCGCGCCCCAGGCCGATTGCCGGTTCTGCGCGAGCCGGGAGGAACTGGAAGCCCAGATCGAGGAGGCGGAGGTCATCGCCGGTTCCATCGGGCCCGCCGCCCTGGCCCGCGCCGGCAAGTTGCGCTGGTTGCATACCTGGTCGGCCGGCGTCGACGGTCAGCTCTTCCCGGAGCTGGTGACGAGCCCTGTGCAGATCACCTGCTCCAAGAGCAACGGCGCCATCCCCCTGGCCGAGCACGCCGTGCTGCTGATGCTCCTCCTCAACCGCGATGCCCGCCGCTGGCTGCGCGACCAGGAGGAGCGGCGCTGGGATCATTTCGAGCACGGGGAGCTCAACGGATTGACCTGCGGCATCATCGGTCTCGGCTACTCCGGGCAGGATCTTGCCGAGAAGGCGCAGGCCTTCCACATGCGCGTGCTCGGCCTGCGCCGTCAGCCCCAGCCGACTCCGTTCGTGGACGAGGTCTTCCCGCGGGAGCGACTGCACGACCTCCTCCGGCAGTCCGACTTCGTCGTGGTCACGGCGCCCCGGACGCCGGAGACGGTCGGCATGCTGGGGGAGGCGGAGTTCCGGGCGATGAAGCCGAGCGCCTACTACATCTGCTTCTCCCGGGGCGGCATCGCCGACGACGCGGTGCTGCTGCGGGCGCTCCAGGAGCGCTGGATCGCCGGCGCCGGACTGGACGCGCACGGGCAGGAACCGTTGCCGGCGGACAGTCCGTTCTGGACGGCGCCCAACACGATCATCACGCCGCACAACGGCGCCAGCACCGCCGCCACGCGCCGCCGGGGTGTCGAGATCTTCGCCGACAACCTGCGGCGCTTCATGGCAGGGGAGCCGCTGCGCAACGTGGTGGATAAGGACGCCGGGTACTGATCCGTGCTATTGGTCCCTGGTTGACCTGGAGGTAGCCGGTGCTCTACTTGCTCGGCGGGGCGCCGCGTTGTGGCAAATCGCTGCTCGCCCGGGAGATCAACCGCGAGCGCGGGCTGGCCGTCGTCTCGACTGATCTGTTGCGGGGCGTGCTGGCGCCGCTACTCCCGGCGCTCAAGGAGGCGATGGACGGCGGAGATGTTGCCGGCGAAGCCGACCTCTTCTTCCCGCACCTGCGCCAGACGGCGCTCGTGCTCGATCTGCAGGTGCCCGACGCGATGATCGAAGGCGTCGGCTTCCTGCCCCGGCACGTGGTCGCGCTGCGCGAGAGCGTGCCCGTCGGCGTCCGTGCCTGCTTCCTCGGCCGGTCGTCGGCGACCGCTGAGGCGCTATTCGGCCACCCCACCGACCATCGGATCTACGAGCGCCTCTCGGATGAGGCGCGCGACCAGTTGGCCGAGCGCATCGTTGCCTGGTCGGCGACCGTCGAGCGCGAGTGCGTCACGTTCGCGCTGCCGTTCACCGACCTCGCCCGGACGGGGTTTGAAGCCGGGCTGCGGGAGGCGCGCGGACGGCTGTTCTCGGCGGCGGCGCGCTGACGCTCGGCGCACGTCGCCGGAACCGTCGCCTGCCGCGCTATTCACGGTTCACGAAGGGAAGGGGCAGCGCTTGGCGCTTGGCCGGCCCCAACGCACGGCGGCTCGCCGTGCCGACCAGACGGGCAGCGAGCAGCGGAAGCAGGGTGGCGCTCATCGCCAGGGCGGCCCGCCCGGCGAGCGGGAGGAGGGTATCCCGACCGCGCCGTACCGTGGCAAGCGGCGCGCCGACCTCCGGGAGGAGCGTGTCACTATGGACGATCACCTCCTCATAAAAGGCATAACGACGGACGTGGACGGCTGGTCGATTCGGCATTGCCGGAAGTCCTTTCCACGAAGCACGATGGGCTCACAGCGGGGAGAAATGCGCCCGGTCGGTTCCTATGCGCCGGCCAGGATGGCGTTCATCTGTTGGGTGGCGTTCGTCATGGCGCTGGAAACCGACCCCGGCGTCTTGCCATAGATCTGCCCGAGCGCCGTGCCCATCACCTTGGAGCATTGGTCATAGGTGGGCCAGTACTCGAAGTTGACGGCGAGCTGCTGGTAGATCGTGTTGATCATGAAGTCGCGGAACTTGGTTGCCTGATCGGTAGGCAGGAAACTCAGATATTCGGCCCATAGGGCGGCGTCTTTCATGGGGAGCGGCTGCCCCTTGCCGACCGCCGTCCAGGCCTTCCAGCCCTGGAGGCCGCCGACCCACTCCGCCAGCACCCAGGCGTCGTCTGGATGGGTGTTGCTCTGGGCGATGGACCAGAGGTGGCCTTGCGTGAAGTGCTGCTGGGCTTGCGGCCCCTTCGGGAGGGTGTGCCAGGTCCAGTTGAAGGGCGTCGCCCCGGGCTTGGACGTGACCTGGTAGATACTGTACGGATAGTTGCCCCAGCCCAACACCATGGCGACGTTGCCGGTCGTGAAGTCCGTTTTCGGTTGCATCGGGTTCGTCGGTGTCGGCAGGCTCTGGTCGTTGTAGGCAGCCTGCTGGAAGAGGGTGAGCGAGTCAATGGTCGGCTGGTCGCTCAGGAGGGCCTTCTTGGCCTGGTCGTCGACCCAGTAGTGCTTGGCGTAGTTGTAGATGATGCAGAACTGCTGCCAGCCGGCCTCGTTGGCGTCGTTCGTGCCCCCGAAGACGTGCTTGGTCGGATCGGTGAGCTGCTTGGCGAGCTGCCGCCAGTCGTCGTAGCTCCAGTCGTCCTTGGGAAGGTCCAGCCCCTTCGCCTTGAAGAGGTCCGTGTTGAGGAAGAGGAGCTGGCCGTTGAAGTCCTGGGCCGTGCCCCAGAATTTTCCCTTGTACTGCATCGCGTCGACCATGGGCTTGAGGTAGAGGTCCGGCGCGGCGTCCGTACTGGAATGGATATGGCCGCTCAGGTCGAGCAGCAGGCCCTTGTCCGCCCACGACGGCTTGTACTGCGCCCAGACGTTCAGGACGTCGGGCGCGGTGCCGCTGGAGAGCATGGTCAGGGTCTTATCGATGTAGGTGGCGAACGGGTTGATGATCGGTTCGAGCTGGTATTTGCCGGCGAACTGTTCGTTGAACTTCGCCGCTACCGCGTTGTAGCGCTGCGTGACATCGGCGGCGTCGCCGTAGCCGGAGAGGGTGAGCGTCTTCCCCCCCTGCTTGACGGCGGACGTGGTAGCGGCCGCCGATGTGGCCGAAGCCGTTGGTGCGGCCGAGGCCGCCGATGATGCCGACGGTGTTGAGGTACTGGCCGACGATGCCGCCAGCGTGCTGGCCGCGCTGGCAGTCGTCGTCGAGGAAACGGCAGTTGAGGCGGCCGCGCTGCTGGCCGCCGTCTGCGTCGCCGCGGCGGTGGACAGCGTCGCCTGGACCGATCCGGACGTAACCGACGTGCCGGCCGACCCGCCACAGGCGGCCAGGACGCCGAGGGCGGCGGCCTGCGTCGCCGCGAGTTGCAAGAGCACGCGCCGAGAACACCGAGCCATGGACACCTTCCTTTCCCGGATGCGCTCGGAACGGTACGCGATCGGGGTGCCGAGCGCGGGGCTGCGACGGTTAGGAGTGATTATAGTCGTTCGTCGGTCGAGCCGTCCATCGTGGGCGGTTGGCGTTCATTGCAGCGGCAGGTGGACCACCGCGCCATGCTCGGAGGCGCGGTAGATGGCGAGCACCGTCTCCACGGCGACGGCGCCGTCCTCCCCGCTGACGGACGGCGGGCGACCCTCCCGGACGGCCGCGACGAACTCCGCGATCTCGCCCTCGTGGCCGCTCCGCGTGCGCGTGACGGGCACCGTTTCCCAGGCCGTCGCGCCGGCGCGCGCGATCTGGACATCGCCCCAGGAATGGACGCGGATCACGCCCTGCGTCCCGATGAGGTCGGTCACGCTCGTCGACGCGGGACGGGTCACCGCGCGGCTCTGGGTGACCGTGGCCTGGGCGCCGTTGGCGTAGGCGAGCAAGGCCTGGCCGGTGTCCTCGCCCTCGGAGATGTGCAGACGATTCGCCACACGGCCCGCCACCCAGACGACATCGCTACCGAGCCACCAGCGGAGACGATCGACGGCGTGGACGCCGTTATCCATGAAGACGCCGCCCCCGGCCAAGGCCAGGGTGCCCCGCCAGCCCAGGCCGGCCGCCGGCAGGCCGGCGAGGATGGTGTCCTGGGCCATGACGACGTCGCCGATGGCGCCGGCATCCAGCAACTCCTTCACCCGCACATTCTCCGGGAGGAAGCGATGCGTCAGGCCGGTCATCAGCAGCACGCGGGCCGATTGCGCCGCCGCGACGATGGCGACACAATCGGCGACGGTGGTGGCGAGCGGCTTTTCGCAGAGGATGTGCTTGCCGGCGGCCGTCGCCGCCTCGCACGCCGCCCGGTGGAGGGTATGCGGCAGGCAGATCGAGACGGCGTCGACGCGGTCGAACATGTCGTGATAGTCCGCCACGTACTGCGCGCCGACCTCGGTCGCCAACGCCTCCCCGCGCGCCCGGTCGGTATCCGACACGGCCGCCACCACGACATCCGGCAGCGTGCGGTACGCTGCAGCGTGGACCTTGCCCATGCCTCCAGCACCAATGATGCCGACGTTCAGCTTGGCCATCGTTCCCCACCATTTCTCCGGCCCCGCCGTGCCATTGCAACGGCTTGCTCGGACGATCCAGCCCCAGTATATATTCGCATCCGGCCGCTGGGCGGGATGAAGGCCCCGGGGAGTGTGCCGCAAAACTTTGCAGGGGAGCGAGCGGCGACCATACCC
>JAICXR010000057.1 GCA_025980355.1 Chloroflexota bacterium
AGTCGACGCCGGCGAATTGCCGCGCCTGGCCGAGTCGCCGATTCGGGATCGGGTGGTACGCGAACTGCGGCGCCTGGGCTACGCCTACGTGACCGTCGACCTTGCCGGCTACCGGATGGGCAGCCTGAACGCCACGAACACGGCGACCCCGGCGCCCCACGAGCAGCGGCCCGCCGCCACGCTCGCGCCCTAGCGGTCGTCAGCATTCGGTGACCGGCACGGAGGCACGTCCCATCCCGACCGCGGCTGGCGGGGACCGTTGGCGGCGCGCCCTGGCCCTCGGCCTGACGGCAAGCGCACTCGCCGGCGCCGCAGTAGTAGCGGACAGCCTCTGGCTGGAACCGCGCCGCCTGCAGCAGCGCCGCGTCACGGTCCCGTTTGCCGGGCTACCGCCGGAATGGGACGGTCTGACCATCCTCCACCTCTCCGACTTTCACTACGTCCCCCGTGACCGCTGGCTCCGAGCGCGGCTGACGGCGCTGGCCAGCCAGACCGCCGCCGACCCGCCCGACCTGATCGCGCTCACCGGCGACTTTGTCGAGTGGGACAAGGATGCTCCCGCCCTTGCCCCGCTGCTGGGGGCGTTGCCTGCCCGGCTCGGCCGCTTCGCGGTGCTCGGCAACCACGACTACGGCAACGCCGTAGACCCACCCGATCGGGAGAGGCATTCGCTCGTCAATGCCTTCTCCGAGCTGGTCGGCAGGCCGCTCATCCACTACCAGGAGCGGCCGGCACGCCCGGATGGCAACTGCATCGACCGAATCGTCAGGACCCTGGGCTGCGCCGGCATCACGGTCCTCCGCAACCAGGCGGTGTGCCTCGCGAACCGCCGGCCGCCGTTCTGGGTCGGCGGGGTCGACGAGCCGCATCAGCACCGCGCCGACCCGGCGGCCGTCTTCGCCGGCATCCCTCCGGACGACCCGGTCCTGCTGCTGGCGCATTCGCCGGACCTGCTGGAATGCCCGCTGCCGCGTTCGCCCGGACTCACCCTGGCCGGGCACACGCACGGCGGGCAGGTGCGACTGCCATTCTTGCCGCCGCTCGTCACGCACACCCGGGTCCCATTGCCCGCCTATCGTGGCCTGATCGCGACGGCGAACGGGCCCATGTACATCAGCTCCGGCATGGGCGCCTCCGTCCCGTTACGCTTTCGCTGCCCGCCGGAGGTGACGAGGTTGGTGCTGCGGCGAGCGTGACGGGTGGACGCGCGCTCCCAGCGCGGCGTGTACTTCAGGCGCCGCCCAGCCTCCGGTACAGGGTGTCCAGCTCCTCATCGGAGGAAAAGAAGATCGTCAAGCGCCCGCCGCGGCGGGAACGGTCGAGCTTGACGCGCGTACCCAGGGCCTGGCGGAAGAGATGCTCCACGCGCAGCATGTCGGGATCGCGTTCTGGGACGGGGGCCGGGGCGGGCAGGAGCGCGAGGGCCTGGCTGGCGTAGCGGCGGGCCAGTTCTTCGGTCTGGCGCACGCTGCAGCCGGCCGCCAGCACGTGTTCCAGCAAGCGTTCCTGATTGTGGACGTCGCCCGCGCCGAGGATCGCCCGCGCGTGCCCTTCGCTGATGTCGTCGCGCCGCAGCGCCTCGCGTACCGCCGGCGCCGCCCGCAACAGGCGTAAAGCGTTGGCGACGCTGACACGCGCCTTGCCGACGCGCCCCGCGACGTCTTCCTGGGTGAGGCCGAACTCGCTGATGAGGTGCTGGTAGGCGGAAGCTTCCTCCAGGACGTTGAGGTCCTCGCGCTGGATGTTTTCGATCAGGGCCAGTTCGACCAGTTGCTGGTCGCTGGCTTCCTTAACCACCGCCGGCACGCGGTAGAGACCGGCCAGGGTTGCCGCCTGCAGCCGGCGTTCGCCGGCGATCAGGCGGTAGCGCGGCCGTCCGCCGACATCGGCCAGGGCGCTCACCAGCAGCGGTTGCAAAATCCCGTGCTCGCGGATGGAGGTCGCCAGTTCGTCCAGCCCCTCGAACTGCTTGCGCGGCTGGTGGGGATTGGCCTCGATGCTTTCGATCGGCAGCTCCTGCAGGCCTACCGGCCGCTCGTCCGGCAACAGGGCTGCCAACCCTCTGCCAAGGCCTGCCGGGCGCGCCATACTGCCATCCTTTCGGCGCCGGGGAGGGTCGGGTGTTCGGCGCAACGCATCCTACCACGAGCCGCGCCGTGGTATACTACGGGTGCTTGTATTCGCGCGAGAGCGCGCCGTGGCGTCGCAAGGAGTGGAACATGCCGGAAGCCGTTGGCGAGGCCTGGCTGCTCCATGGACGCCTCGCTCCAGGCAGAACGAGCTAACTGCACGCCGGGGTCGCCGAGGCAAGCGCTGCTTCCGGCCCGCGCGTTGCCCGTTGCGGCATCCATCGGGATCCCCTGAACGCCGCAATCGCTCGTCACTCGCCCGCACGTCAATCGTCCATGCCTGGCAGGCGCCACTGGTGAGACCGTCGTTCACAATGTCGAAAGTTCATCTGCCTCGCGGCAAAGAAGGAGGAGAAGAGCCATGGCGTCCGGCCATAAATCGGGACGCGGCGCGGCGGCGACCGGTTCCGACTCCACGTATGAGTTACGTCTGGCCACCGAAGCGGACTGCGATGCCATCTACGCCAGTATCGGCAATTCGCTCGCCCGGCCCAAAGGCAAGACCCCGCGCAAGAGCTACATCGACGCCGCCCGCCGCGGCGAGCTCCTGATGCTGGAACGTTGGGACCCCAAGGAAGGCGACTGGCACCTGGCCGGCATGCTGGAGTGGTACACCCGCGTCGACGGCGTCGTCACCGTCAAAGACGCTGGGACCTTTGGCGACCTACCGGACGCCGCCGTGGTCAAGCGTCTGGTGCGGGAGCTGATCGCCTTGCAGTCGCCGTCGGAAGTCCGGGCCAAGACCAAGGACGACCAGAAGGAGTGGATGCGCATCTTCGCCGAGCTGCCGGGCTTTGCGTTGGAAGGCAAGGAGTATTCGCGGCCGAACTGGGTCTATATCTGGTCCTGGGTCCCGGGGCGCACCCGCTCCGTGGCGCCGGCGGCGAACATCGGACGGATCGGGACGCCGGTCGGGCCACCGACCAGGTGATTCGGGCGGCGCGGCGATGCCGCGACACCATGTCTCTCAGGGCGTTGTGCCGGACCGGCCCAATGTCCTATTCTTGCTGATGCTGTGATGCATTGGCATGCGACCGCCCAAGGAGTGCAGAGCATATGTTCACCCCCTCGTACCACCCGCCCACGGGTGGTCTGTCCGACGTCAATCGGGTGACCAAGATCAAGGTGATCGGGGTCGGCGGCGGCGGCAATAACGCCGTCAACCGGATGATCGAGGCCGGGTTAGTCGGCGTCGATTTCATCTCCGTCAACACCGACGCCCAAGTGCTGACCATCTCCGACGCCCCGACCAAAATCCACCTCGGTTCGGCGCTCACCCGCGGCCTCGGCGCGGGCGGCGACCCGGAACGCGGCGCCGCGGCCGCCGAAGAGAGCGTCGACCAGATCCGGGAGGCCGTGAACGGCGCCGACATGGTGTTTGTCACCGCCGGGATGGGCGGGGGGACCGGCACCGGCGCCTCCCCCGTCGTGGCCCGGCTGGCGCGGGAGTCCGGCGCCCTCACCGTCGGCGTCGTCACCCAGCCCTTCGCCTTCGAAGGCGCCCGCCGCAAGCAAGCGGCGGCCAAAGGCCTGGCCGAGCTGGGCAAGCAGGTCGATGCCTTGATCTGTATCCCCAATGACCGCCTCCTCAAGGTGGCGGACCGGAAAACCAGCATCAGCGACGCCTTCCGGCTCGCCGATGACGTGCTACGCCAGGGCGTCCAGGGCATCTCCGACATCATCGCCATCCCCGGCCTGATCAATGTGGACTTCGCCGACGTCAAAGCGATCATCGCCAACTCCGGCTCCGCCATGATGGCGATTGGGCGGGCCCGCGGCGACAACCGGCTGGTCGACGCCGCCCAGCAGGCGGTGGCGAGCCCCTTGCTGGAGGCCAGCATCGACGGCGCGCGCGGCGTGCTCTTCAACATCTCCGGCGGACCAGACCTCACGATCTTCGAGGTCAACGCGGCCGCCGAGATCATCCAGCGCGTCGTGCACGCCGACGCCCAGATCATCTTCGGCGCGGTGATCGATGAGGCGCGCCGCGACGGCGAGGTGCAGCTGACCGTCATCGCGACCGGCTTCGAGGCCCGCGCCGAGACCGCTGCGCCTGGCGGCAACGGTCGCTACGTCGCGCCGGCCGCCCGTCCGGCCGCCCCCACCTACCAGCCCGTTCCGCTGCGCGAGACGCCGTCGGTGGCGCCGGCGGTCGAACGCCAACCGGCGCCGGAGCCGCGCGTGCCGGTGCGCGAGCCGGCGACCGTGGAGGAGGCCGCCGTGCGCCCGCCCGCCCCGCGGCGGCCCAACTCCAATATCGAGATCCCGGCCTTCCTCCGTCGTAGGCAGGGATAACACGACGGGCGCGCCGATGATTCACTGCGACGAACGTGGTGAGGTGCTCCGCCGGCAGTTCCGGGACCTGCTCTTGCTCGCCTGCCGGGACGGCATGGCGCCCTTCCTCCGCCAGCAGTTGGAGCAGCTCGGCCGGCGTACCGCTGGCGACGCGGAAGGCCTGGGCCCGCTCCTGGAGCTCGTGCGTCAGGCGGCCGACGATGTCGCCGACACCATGGACCATTCCACGGAGGATGCGGCGCAACGCCTGCAGGCGGAACGCCGGCTGCGCCAGTCCGTCCAAGCGTTGACCACGGAGCTCTCCACCGCCTACACCCAGACGAACGCGGCGCTCATTAGTGCGCTGGGCGTGATCGACCAGTCCCTGGCCGCGCGGGTCGAGCAGCTTGCGGCGTTTCAAGCGGTCAACAGCGCCGCCAACTCCAGCCTTGACCTCGCGACCGTACTGGAACTGACCGTCAAGGCCGTGCGGGGCGTGACGCGGAGCGACCTCTGCAGCATTTACCTGTTCGACGACCAACGCAATGACCTGGTGCTGCAGGCCAGCACCGGCCTTTCCCCCCGCGTGATCGGTCACGCCCGCATGCTGCTCGGCGAGGGGATCACGGGCTGGGCGGCCCAGAGCGGCAAGCCGGTCGCCGTCCCGGACGCCTGGGCCGATCCTCGCTTCAAGTACATCCCGGAATCCGGCGAGGAGTCCTACCGATCGATGCTCTCCGTGCCAATCATCCTGTTCACCGTTCACAAGCTGGTCGGCGTGCTGAACGTGCAGACGACGCAGGTCCGAGAATGGACGAGCGACGAGATCGCCTTTGTGGAGACCGTCGGCGGCCAGGTCGCTCTGGCCATCGAAAACGCCCGCCTCTATCACCAGACCGACGACCAGTTGCGGCGCAAGGTGGAGCAACTGACGACCCTGCAGCGCGTCTCGGCGCTGGTAGCGTCCAGCCTCGACGTCTCGGAGGTCATGGAGTCGATCGTCACCCACCTGCGCGAACTGGGGCGGGCCGACATGTGCGCGATCTTCACCTACGATACCGTCCGCGAGGAGTTCCATATCGTGGCCAGCCGCGGCCTGAGCGCGCAATACCGCGAACGCGTCCGGATGCCGAAGGGCGACGGCGTCGCCGGCCTTGCCGTCAAGCTCGGCGAGCCGGTCATCGTCGCGGACGCCTGGGTCGACACGCGCATTTCGGCGTCGCAAGAGGACATTCGCCGCGAAGGCTACCGCTCGCTGCTGGCGATTCCGCTGCTCACCAAACGCGGAGCGCTCGGTGCGGCATGCCTCTACACGATGGAACCGGACCGCTTCGGGCATGAGGACGTGCAGCTCCTCTCCGCCTTCACCAACGAGGCGGCCCTGGCCCTGGAGAACGCCAATCTGTACGAGGAAGTGCGCCAAGGGCTGGCGACCAAAAGCACCTTGCTGGCGGAGATGCACCACCGCGTCAAGAACAACCTGCAGACGATCGCCGCCCTCCTCTCCCTGCAACAGCGCCGGGCGCGCGGGCCCGACGAGCGCATGGCGCTGGCGGAGAGCATCTCGCGCATCCAGAGCATCGCCGCCATCCACGACCTGCTGTCCCACGAAGACATCGGCGCCATTGGCGTGCGCGACGTGGTGCAGCAAGTCGTCGGCAGCGTCATCACCGCGCTGTCCGACACGACGGTCCGGGTCCGCTACGCCACCGACGCGGAGATTCCCCAGATCGCGAGTAAGGAAGCGACGGTGCTCGCCCTGGTCCTCAATGAACTGGTGACCAACGCCATTCAACACGGCTTCGCGGGCCGCCACGGCGGCGCCATCGACGTCGGCGTGCGCATGGACGGTGAACAGGTGGCCGTCGAGGTGCGCGACGATGGCGCCGGACTGCCGGCCGGGTTTACGTTGGAAAGGAACGGCGGGTTGGGGGTACAGATCGTGCGCACCCTCGTCGACAAGGATCTGCATGGCAGCTTTTCCCTGCGTACCGAAGGCGGGACGGTGGCGACGGTGCGCTTCCCGGCCGGCGCCGTGCCGCCGGCGACGGTCTCGTAGCACGGTATGACGGAGGAAATGGGTCGCCGTGTTTGCCGATGAAGCGACGATAGTGGTGCGCGCCGGCGATGGCGGCAACGGCAGCGCCCATTTCCGGCGGGAGCGTTTTGTGCCCTACGGCGGCCCCGACGGCGGCGATGGCGGACGTGGCGGCTCCGTCTACCTGCTAGCCGACACGAACCTCAACACCCTCACCCGCTTCATCCACGAACGCAGCTTCCGCGCCGAGCGCGGTGGCGACGGTGCCGGCAACCGGCGGCACGGCGCCAAAGGCCGCGACCTGGTGCTGCGCGTGCCGCCGGGCACCATCGCCCGCGATGCCGGCAGCGGCGCGGTGATCGCCGACGTCACCACACCGAGCCAGCGCGTCCAGGTCGCCCGCGGCGGTCGGGGCGGCCTGGGCAACACCCACTTCGCCACGGCGACCAACCAGGCGCCACGAGTGGCGGACCGCGGCGAGCCCGGCCAGGTGCGCACGCTGCAGCTCGAGCTTCGCCTGATCGCCGAGGTTGGCCTGGCCGGCTTGCCCAATGCCGGCAAGTCCACCTTCCTGGCCGCCGTGACGCGCGCCCAACCGAAGATCGGCAGCTACCCATTCACGACGCTGGAGCCGAACCTGGGGGTGGCGACGCTGGGCGACCGGACCATCGTCATCGCCGACATCCCCGGTCTGATCGAAGGCGCCCACGAAGGCGCGGGACTCGGGCACGCCTTCCTGCGCCACGTGGAGCGCACGCGCCTGCTGTTGCACCTCGTCGACGGCTCCGGCCAGGAAGGCCGCGACCCGCTGGACGACGTGACGGTGATCGACGAGGAGCTGCGCCAGCATAGCCCGGAACTGGCCGCCCGTCCGCAGATCCTCGTCGTGACGAAGGCGGACCTCCCGGAGACGGCGGCCAACGCCGAGCGGCTACGGGCGGCATACGGCGCGAGTCGGGAAGTCATGGTGATCTCCGCCGCGACCCATCAGGGCCTTCAGCCACTGTTGCAGCGGGTGGCCCTCTTGCTGGAGCAACTGCCGCCGCCGCCGGTGCTGGAGCCCAGCCCCGTGCCGGTGGAACCGGACATCACCGTGGCGGTTGAAGCGCCGAACACGGTGCGCTTTGGCGGCGCCCTGATCGACCGCCTCCTGGCCCAGACGGACCTCAGCGAGCGCGACGGCGTCGAGCGCCTGCGTCGCCGGCTGGTGCAGGAGCGCCTGCCGGCGCTGGCGGCGCGCGCCGGGGTCAGCAGCGGCGAATTACGCCTCGGTCCCACCGTCTGGCAATTGCTGGAGGGCCAGTTGAGCTGGCTACGGATGGACGAAACGGCGTGACCGGGCGATTCGGATCGCGCGACGTCACCGATGGCGCGCGACGCCAGCACGCGGAGCGTCAGCGTCTCCGCCAGGCGGCGCTGCAGCGCCGCCATCAAGCCGAGCAGCTCGCCCGCCAGGCGGGGAAGCGGGTGCGCCTGGGCTCCTTGAAGCCGGGCCGCCCGATCGTCTCCCTGCTCGGCCTCTTCCTGGTGGTTGGCGCGATCGCGACGGCGATCATCGTCACCACCCAGCCCCCCGAGGTCGGTCGCAACCAGATCGCCTTCCTCGTGGCGAGCGGCGCCGCGGTCTGGGGCCTGGTCGGACTTGCCGTGGTCGTCATCCGCCGCAAGACGCCGGCCCGCCAGGCCGACCTCGTCGCCTACGACGCCCTGCGCCAGGGGCTGCTGATCGCCGGCTGCCTGGAACTCAACCTGGCCACGCGGATGCAGGACCTCTGGACGCCGCTGATCGGCGGCCTCCTCGTTGCCGTGTTCGCGCTCTTCGAGATCGTCACGCTGGGCCGGCGACCGACATAGCCCCGTCCGCAGCTATTGCTTGCCGCGCCCTTGCGGCCTCGCGGCCACCAGTTCATCGAGCAGATCTTGCATGCGAACTGAAAAGCCGGGCAGCACAGCATCGCCGTCGAGCACCTGCTCAGGGCCGAGCACACTGCCGCCATCGGGGCGGTAGATGGCGGTGATGCCGGTCGCCGGATCGACGTACCACAGGAGGCGGACGCCCGCCCGCAACCAATCGTGAATCTTTGCCTGGACCTCGTCGGCCCGATCGGAGGGCGAAAGCACTTCGACGACAAAGTCCGGCGCCACATCGGAGGCGGCGGCATCGAGGTCGTCCGGCAGCCGGCCCTGGGCGAAGAAGGCGATGTCCCCACCACGCGCGTGATAGGCGCTGCCCAGAATGCGGATGAGCGCGTCGGTACTGACGACCGTACCGAGACGATGCTGGCGCACAAAGACCGTGATGATCGTCGCCAACAGATTGGCGAAGCCCCCGTGGCGCAGCGTCGTCACATCCCACTCCACGATCCGCCCGTCGACCAGTTCGCGCCGCTTGCCATCGTCCGGGAAGCTCGCCAGATCGTCGACGGTATAGCGCCGCTCTGCTGCAACGACCATTCTGACGCCTCCTTCGACCGTTGCCATCGCGGGCTACCGTACCCCGTCACGCCTATAGTATAGGGTCCGTCGTACTGGGCCAGGTGGTACAGTTGCCCCATGCTTTGACGCTGGAGACCCTGGCCCACGCGCGCTCGTGCGCCTCCGTCCTTCGCTATCCCGTATTCGTTGATGGCGTGAATGACGGAAGGAGCACGATCGTGCGCATTCTCCCCTTTGAGCCGCGCTACCTCTTGGCATTGCAGCGGCTGGTGAACGTGCATCTGTCGGCCGCAGTGCCTGGGTGGACATTGTCAGCGGATTATCTCGCTCAGCACCTGGAGTACGACGACACCGAGGGCATCACCGAGCCCTGGGTGACGGAGCGGAGCACGCTCGTGGCCGTGGACCGCGGGCAACTGCTGGCGGTCGGGCGCCTCCTGCGCTACGGCGATGGCGCCGAAGTGAGCGACTCCTATCGCGGCGCTGGGACGATCAGTTGGCTTGTCGCCCGGCCGGACCGAGCCGATAGCGCCGCCGCGCTGCTGAACGCCGCCGCGGAGCAGTTTGCCACCTGGAAAGTCACCCGGGTGTACGGTTGGGATACCGGTCTTCCGGTGTACGCCCTCTGGGGCGTTCCCGATTGCTGGCCGCACGTCGCCGCGCCGTTGAGGACCGCGGGCTACCAGCCGGACTCGTCCCTTCGGCGAGAGGCACTGTACGGCGGGTATTTGGGTGGCATACCGGAACCGGGTGCGGCGCCCATTTCCGGCCTAACGCTCCGCCGCACGGCCGGCGTGGTGGACGGCCCGCGTTTCGCCGCCCTGCTGGACGGCCAGGAGCTCGGCTGCTGCGAATGGAACGTCGATCTCAGCCGCGGCGGCCTGCTACCGGGAATGGGCGGTTGGGCCTGCCTGCAAAACCTGATGGTCGAGCAGGACTGGCGCAACCGGGGGATCGGCAGCTGGATCGTGCAGCACGGCGTCGCCTGGGCGCGCCTAGCTGGCTGCGATCGCGTCATCATCAGCGTCGCGAATGAGAACGAGCAAGCGGGAGCGGCTCGCTTTTATCGGCGCTTCGGTTGGGAGGTCTTCGTCCAGGAGACGCACGGCTGGCTACCTGCGGCATCGTAATAGCCACCGGTCAGGGGCGGGGGAACATCGAATTCCCGCCCCTGACCCGGGCGAGCCGTCGGAGAGTAGGGCGCCGAGGAAGATCACCAGAACAGTTCGGCTAGGCGCAGCGGAAGTCCGGGAAAGAGCGGGGAGTTGAGCACGTCCTCCGGTTCGTGGCGCACCGGTTGGCGCGGGTAGCGGCCGTCCTCAGCGGCGTTGGCTGCGTACACGTCGATCCAGAACTCATCGGGATCCACAATCCAATAGTAGGGAACGCCAAAGCGCTCGTAGGTGCCAAGCTTCCCTTTGGGGCCCCGGCCAAGATCAACTGCGGCGGTGCTGGGCGAAAGGATTTCCACCGTCAGGTCCGGTACGCCTACGACTTTGTTCTCCTGGACGATGGCCTCGCGTCCTGCCCGTACGAAGAGCAAATCCGGCTGCACCACATTGTGCGCATCCAGGTAGACGTCGAAGGGGGAGTACCAGACCTCTCCGAGACCAGCCTGCGTGGCAGCCTCAAGGTAGGCGCCAAGTTTTCGCACCACCCGCTGGTGGCGCTTGGACGGCGATGCCGCCACGTGCAGTTCCCCCCCCAGGAGCTCTCGCCGCTCCCCCGGCATATCCAGCAGGTCGGCGTAGGTCAGACGGTGCGCAACGGCCATTGTTCTCGCCCTATCTCTCCCGATTTCCTGGAGCAAATCGAAACGGCTGGTGAGGACCCGCTCCTCACGTGACCTTACCACCACATGCGCGCCTCGGGCATATCCCAGATCGCGCCCGTGCGCGGAGTACTGCCATCGAGCCAGTAATCCACGGCACAGGTACGAAGCCACGTAACGATCCGCGAAACATCGCCCGCCTGCATCATGGGGTACGCTCCTGCAATCCACAACCCGCGATAGTATTACGTGCCGGCTCAAACCGTCGCGTGACCAGCTGTTTCATAATCACCTGACGATTGACCTCGTATCCGCAGTGTTCCCGCGCGGCAGGCCGAAGTTCGGTCGCTTGGTGCATCATTAAGGAAGACAGGGACCCCGGCGTTCCAGATGGGCCGTGAGCAGGGCGCAGCACAACGATTACCAGCCGACCGGCATCCGTTGCACGCGCACCCGCTCCGGAGCGAAGCCGAGGGCGATGAGCTGGCGACGGGTCGTTTGGCTCCGGCACCAGACCTCATCCGCCGCCACTGGTTCTGGTAGCCAGTGAGCGCGCGATCATCGAGCTGGGAGCCAACGGCCAGGAACAGCGGCCAGAAGCCCGTGCGATCCGCCAACCACTGATAGGCAGTCTCAAAGTATAGGGCGTCCCTCCGTGGGTCGTCCTCAGCCGACAAGGTGGCGGCGTGCGGTGACGGCAACAGCTCGGTTAGGCGCGCCGGGCGAACAATGCCATGCACGACGTGCGCGAGCGGACGCGCATAATGGAAGAGGGGCGCTCGCTCCAAATCTCGCTCCAGAGAACGGGAATGCAGGACTACCAGTAGAGATGGGCCTCCGCGCGGTCGGATTCTTGCCACGCTCGGCTGATCGGGCGCGAACCACTCGTTGACGACAACGCATATACTGTTGCACGACAGTGCGAGGTTCGCCAGCGACGAAGTCGGGTAGCTCGCCACCGGCGAAATGACGGAGGGACGGCGATGACGCCTGCCGAACGTGCGATAGCCGTAATTGCCTTGCGCGAGGCGTTGGCAGTGGTCCTTACCACGGCGCGTGCGCCGCCCATGGAGCGTGCGGACCTATCACCGACGGCTGATGAGTGGTCAGCACATGACGTGGTCGTACATCTGGCCGACGCCGAACAGGTCTATGGGGTACGCTTGCGCATGCTGGTCACGCAGGAACGACCGTTCCTGACAGCGTTTGATCAGGACGCCTGGTCGCGGCGTCTTGGCCGGCTGGAATCGCTGGACGAAGCGCTCACGCGCTGGACCGTGCTGCGTCGAGCGAACCTGGCGGTTTTCGAATCAATTGACGGCCAGGAGTGGACAAGCGGGGCGACCATGAGGAAGGTATGAAGGTGGGACGCGTCGAGACGCCGGAGAGCATCGCCGACGTGCTCGTTCGCCACACGCGCCAGCACGTCGAGCAAAT
>JAICXR010000181.1 GCA_025980355.1 Chloroflexota bacterium
CAGGTCCTGGCGGCGGAGCCCTGGGAGTGAGACGTGCCGAAGTGTGGTGGGCAGAGCTCGATCCGCCGTCGGGCAGACGGCCGGTCGTACTCCTGTCGCGCGATGAAGCCTATGCGGTACGAAGCCTACTCACCGTTGCGCCAGTAACCACGCGAAGGCGTGATATCCCGGTCGAAGTCGAACTCGGACCGGACGAAGGTCTTCCGCGTCCCTGTGTCGCTAACCTCGACATCATTACCACGATTCCCAAGGCGCGGCTGCGGGAACGCATCGCCTACTTGCCGAAGGAGAAGCGCTTGGCCCTCGACGCCGCACTTCGTTATGCGCTCGGGTTAGCCGATTGATCGAGCGCCCCGTCGTTCCGCGATACCGGCCTTCGCTGATCGCCGGCCTATTGCAGCTTCCTCAGTTCCGCTAACTCCGGTTCGATACCCTGCCAGTTGCCGATGACCGGCTCGACAAAGCTATAGGCCAGTTTGCCGTCCTTGTCGACGATGAAGGTGGCGCGCTCGTTGGCCGCGCCGCCGGTCGGGCGATAGATCCCGTAGGCCTGCACGACCTGATGGCGGAAATCGCTGAGGATCGGGAAGCCGGTGACGCCGCAGTTGGCGGCGAAGGCCTTCTGCGACGGCCCCTGATCGGTGCTGATCGCCAACACCTGGGCGCCGAGCGCGGTAAAGTCATTCAGTCGGTGCTGGTGCTCGCTCAACTGCCGTTCGCAGGTGCCGGTAAACGCCTTCGGGAAGAAGGCCAACACCACCGGCTTCCCCCGGTAGTCGGAGAGCTTCACCTCCTGGTTCGCGGTGTCGGTGAGGGTGAAGTCCGGCGCCTGTTGTCCCACTGTGACCATGCTGTTGTCGAACCTTTCAGAACACTTGTCGCCGCCTTGCAACGGCCAGTCTGGAACGTACCATGTCCTCATCGTCCCGCGCCGTCCGCGGCGGAGCGAACGCTTGCACCCCATCGTCATCTGCGCGCCCGGCGCTCGCCCAAACCTTGCGTCCGGTCTTGCGCTGTGCTACCCTCGTCGCATCGTGGCTTGCTGGAGGAGGACGGGCATCGCCGGGCGTGGTTGACGTGCGTTCCCGGTGAACTCCAGGCCCCCGAAGCCGGCGGTCTCGCGCCAATAGAGGAGGCACATTGCGGTGAGCGGAACCCCAAAGTCGACGGTTCGCGTGGCCATGATCGGCGCCGGCAGCATGGCGAACAGCGTCCATTACCCCTCGCTGGCCTCCTTTGACGACGTGGAGATCGCCGGGATCTGTGACTTGGACACCAGCCGGCTCAACGCGACGGCGGACAAATACGGCATCCAGCGGCGCTTCACGAACTACCGGCAGATGGTGGAAGAGGTGGCGCCCGATGGCATCTACGTCATCGGCCAGCCCCACTACATGTACGACATCTGGGTCTGGTGCCTGCAGCAGGGCCTGAACCTCTACATCGAGAAGCCGATGGGCCTCACCTGGCACCAGGCGCAGATGCTCGCCTACCTGGCGGAGCAGAAGCGCGTGATCACGCAGGTCAGCCACCAGCGGCGGGTCTGCCCGTTGCTCGTCACCGTGCGCAACGAGTGCCTGAAGCGCGGGCCGATCACCCACGCCGTCTGCGAGTTCTTCAAGTACGCGCCGCGCCCCACGTTCGGCCCTCGTGACCACATGATGGACGACTGCACGCACGCCATCGACACGGTGCGCTGGATGTGCGGCGGCGACGTGGTGGCCATCGAGAGCCGCTGCAAGCGCGTCGGCACGCCGGACATCAACTGGATCGGCGCGACGCTGCAGTTCGACAACGGCGCCACCGGCTACGTGGTCAACAGTTGGAACAGCGGGCGCCGCGTCTTCCGCGTGCAGATGCACGCCCCCGGCATCGCCACCGACGCCGAACCGGAGGGCAAGGCCCACCTCTACGCCGAGGGGAACTACCAGGGCGTGGAATATGATACGAAAGTGGTCGCGGGCAGCGACCAGAACTTCGTGTACGGCGGCTTCCGGGCGAAGAATCGCGAGTTTATCGACTCGCTGAAGACCGGTAACGAGGTGACGAGCTCGCCTTTCCGTGACTGTATCAAGACCATGGAGGTGGCAGAGAAGATTCTGGCGCAGGCGCTGCTTCGCGGCGAGTAAGCGTAGATATCTGTCGATAGGGGAGTTACAGCATGCACCGTGTATCGCCCTCCGATCTCGTGTCCCAGCGTGATGTCCCAGCAACCGTGCCGCTTGACAGCAGGGAATCCCGCCTGCTGCGGGTCGCCCTTGAACGCCGCCGATTTCTGGCGCTCGCCGGCGCCCTAGCCGGCGCGGCGGGCGTCGGGATGCTGGCCGCCTGTGGCGGGGCGGTGTCGACCAGCGCCACCGTCACCAGCGGCGCGGCGACCGTCGCGTCGTCGAGCGTTGCCGCCACGGCCAGCAGCAGTGCGGCCGCGTCTACTTCGGCGATAGCGAGTAGTGCCCCGGCCACCTCAGCGCCGGCGGCGACCAGCAGTGCAGCAGCCCCAACGGCCAGCGCCGGCACGAGCAGCGCCGCGGCGGCGCCGACGGCGGCGGCTGCGGCACCGGGCGCTGCCACGATCGCGCTCACCTTCTGGGCCAACGGCGGCAGCGGCGACGCCAGTTACGCCGCCTGGGTGCAGCGTCTCGCCGACTTCAACAAGGCCAACCCGCAAGCAAAAGCAACGATGGACGCGCCAGCCGACCTGGACGCGAAACTGGCGACGGCGGTCGCCAGCGGGACGCCGCCCAGCACGGCGGTACAGGATCGCTACACGATTGCCGCCAGCTCGGCGAAAGGGCTCATGCAGGACATCTCCGCCATGGCCAATCAGGCCGGGATCAAGGGTGCCGACCAGCAGCCGTGGTGCTGGCAGGAGGTGGCGATCAAAGGCAAGCTCTATGGCCTGCCGTATTCCACCGACGCCCGCATGATCTACATGAACGTCTCCCATTTGCAGCAGGCCGGCGTCGACACCGCGCCGCCGAAGACGCTCAGCGACTTCACCCAGATCGGCCAGAAGCTCACCCTGAAGCAGGGCGGCACGCTACAACGGATCGGCTTCATCCCCTGGAACGATAACTGGGCGCCCTGGGGCTGGGGCTGGCTGTACGGCGGCGATTTCTACGACGCGGACAACAACAAGGCGACGCTGGACGACCCGAAAATCGCCGCGTCGTACGACTGGGCGGGCACGGTAGCCAGTCAGGTGGGCTACCAGGCGGCGCAGGATTTCATCAAGGCGCATAGCGGCAACCTCTTTACCGCCCAGGTCCAGAGCAGTTACATCACCTCCACCAGCTTCTTGATTACGGTCAACGGCGCCGGCTCCAGCCTCGCCTGGACCAACTGGCCCCCGCCGCCACCGCAAGGCGTCACCAAGACCAGCACCTGGTCCGGCGGCTTCGCCGATGTGTTACCGACCGGCGCCAAGAACCCCGACCAGGCATTTTCGTTGATGACCTACCTTACCGACGCCACCATGCAGACCATCCAGAACAAGTCCGGTCGCCTGCCCACGATCAAGTCGGTCGCCGCCGACCCCTACTGGAACACGGTCGATCCGCGCGTCAAAGCCTTCATCGATATGCTGCCGTATTCGCACAGCCGGCCGGTAACGCCCCAGGTCAAGATCATCAACGATCAGTTGAATCAGGCGCTCACCGCCGTCCTCAGCGGCAAGCAAACCGCCACGCAGGCGCTCAAGACGGCGAACGACTTCGTCAATACGGCGATCCAGCAGAATCGGGTCTAAGGGCAATCGGCTCGGTCGATGCCGCTACGCCGGCAGCGGCGTATCCACGACCAGGCGCTCGCTGGTGGCGCCGGTCGCTGCGTCGACCAGCCGGTAGCGATGGTGGATCGTCACCGCCCGGGACAGCATCGCCGAGGCCGGACAGTAGCGGGTGGCCGAGAGCTCGATCGCCCGCCCGATCAGCGCGGGGTCCAGGTTTCTTCCATGGATCACGTGGACCACGGCAACGTCCGTCATGACCCGGGGGTGCTCCGCGGCGCGGTCGGCCTGTAGGTCCACCTGGTAGGCGGTGACGTCCTGCCGCATCTTGCGGAGCAGGCTGACGACGTCCATGCCGGTGCAGCCGCCCAGCCCGAGGAGCAGCAGCTCCATCGGTCGCAGGCCACGCTCGGCGCCGCCGTGCTCCGGCGCACTATCCAGGATGATCGCGTGCCCGCTGCCGCCGGTGGCCTCGAACGCCATCGCGTCGAGCAGTTTGACAGTACCGGTGAGCTGTGCCGCCATCGCATGGTTCCCTTCGGCTGCGCTGTTGCGCCGTAGTGTACCGGGCCGCCGCCCGCGTGCCCGTCAGAGGGAGCGACCGGATGTATACTGACGCCGTTGGAACGCCCTTGGCGGTGCGGTGCGAGCCGCCGCACCGCCGGCAGCAGATTGGCCCGGTGGACAGCTCTTGTTGGAATTAACCAGTACGGATACCGATGGCCGGCGTCCATTGGAGCCGGTGGGTGGACGCGTCGGCGTCTACGTCTGCGGCGTCACCCCCTACGACACGACGCACGTCGGCCACCTCTTCACCTTCGCGTCGTTCGACGTGCTGATCCGCTACCTCCGTTACCGCGGCCACGCCGTGACCTACGTCCAGAACGTCACCGACGTGGACGACGACATGATGCGCAAGGCAAAGGAGTTGGGCACCACCTGGACCGCGCTGGCCGACGACCAGGTGGGGCAGTTGGTGAGGGACCTGCAGGCGCTCAACATTGCCCTCCCCGACCATTTCCCGAAGGCGAGCGAACAGATCGAGGGCATCCAGACGATGGTCGAGGCGTTGGTCCGCCAGGGACGCGCCTATGCCGCCAACGGCAACGTCTACTATGACGTGCGCGCCGACACCACGTTCGGTCCGCCGTCCGACCTGCCGGACTATGCGGCGATGCTGGCGGTGGCCAACGAGCGCGGCAATACGCCGGGCGATCCCAACAAGCGCGACCCGCTCGACTTCGTGCTCTGGCAGCAGTCCGCCCCGGGCGAGCCCTGGTGGGAGAGTCCGTGGGGGCCGGGCCGGCCGGGTTGGCACATCGAATGTAGCGCTATGGCCTATCGCTACCTGGGGCCGACGGTGGATATCCACGGCGGCGGTTCCGACCTCATCTTCCCCCACCACGCCTGCGAGCGGGTGCAAAGCGAACGCTTCACCGGCGTGCGGCCCTTCGTGCGCTTCTGGCTGCACGCCGGCATGGTGCGCCTCGCCGGCGAGAAGATGTCGAAGTCGCTGGGCAACCTGATCCTGGCGCGCAATCTCGTGGAGGAGTATCCGCCCAACGCCATTCGCCTGGCGCTGGCCAACCATCACTATCGGGAAGCCTGGGATTGGGAAGATGCCGATCTCCCGACGATGCAGGAATGGGATCGGGTTTTCGCCGAGGCCCTGCTGACCCGACCGGGGGGCGCGACGCCACTGGCCGGCGTGCCGGCCTTCCAGGAGCGCATCCTCGCCGCCTTCGACGGCGATATGAACAGTTCGGCGGCGATCCAACGCCTCCTCGATCTCGCCCGCGCCGTGCTGGCGGCGCCCGCCGGGACCGACGTCGGCGGGGCCCAGCGGGCGCTGCGAGACCTGACCGGCGTCCTGGGGCTGCGCTACCCGGAGACGGCAACCGCCTCACGGTGAAGGTCGGGACGCCCTGGCCGGCGCCGTTGCTGACAGCGCGTGCCGCGGACACGTATACTACGCGCTAGCGCATGGAAGACTGCCGTTGCCCACCGGCGTGCCCGGGCGGGGCGCGGGCGGACTATTGAGGGATGTGTTGACGTGTTGAAGATTCGACTCACGCGCCTGGGGGCGCACAAGCGCCCGTTCTATCGCATCGTGGTGGCGGACGCGCACAAGCCGCGTGATGGCCGCAGCGTGGAAGTCATCGGCTACTATGACCCGCTGACCAACCCGGCGACGGTCGACGTCAAGGCGGAACGGGCGCTGGACTGGCTGAACAAGGGCGCCCAGCCGACGGAGGCGGCGGCCCGCCTGCTCTCCCGCAAGGGCGTCCGCCATAAGCTGGTCGAAGGCCCCTGGTCCACGGCGCACGGGGAGGCCCCGCCCGCCACTCCGGCTGCCGGGAGCTAAGCGGATGGACGTCGATTCGGAAGAAGTCCAGGAAGGCATCCCGGACGAAGGCTCGATGATGCAGGCGCTGGTCGAATACATGGCCCGCGGCTTGGTCGAGCAGCCGGACGCGGTGTCGGTGACCCCCGTGGAAGGGCAGACGTCCGTCATCTTCGAGCTGCGTGTCGCCCCGGACGATATGGGCAAGATCATCGGCAAGGAGGGCCGGGTCGCCAAGGCCATGCGCACCTTGCTGAAGGTGACGGCCGCCAAAGAGCGCAAGCGTGCCATCCTCGAGATCGTCTCCTAGCCCTCGCGTCGCGTGACGGCTCCTGCCCCGGCCTGGCTCTCCGTCGGTCGCGTCACGGCGCCCTTCGGTGTCGCGGGCGAAGTACGGGTGATCGTCGATACCGATTTCCCGGAGCGCCTGGCGGAGCGACCGATCTTCGTGGGACCGGAACACCGACCGATGACGGTGCAACGCGCCCGTCCGCACGGGCGCGAAATGCTGTTGAAGCTGGCCGGTGTGGACACGGTAGAAGCCGCCCAGGCCCTGCGCGGCGCCGAGCTCTCCATCACGATCGCCGATGCGGCCCCCCTGCCGCCGGGGCGCTACTATTTTCACCAGATCGTCGGCTTGCAGGTCTTCACGATCGGCGGTGAGCACTATGGCGAGGTGCGCGAGGTTCTCAGCCGCCCGGCGAACGACATCTACGTCGTGGACCACGCCGGCAAGGAGGTGCTGGTGCCGGCCATCGCCGACGTCGTGAAGAACATCGACGTTGCCGCCGGGCGCATGGTGATC
>JAICXR010000432.1 GCA_025980355.1 Chloroflexota bacterium
GAGGAGCGCCGCCAGGACGCCGGGCAGGAATTCGCGGTATCCCGTCGTCGATTGATAGCCGAGGAGCCGCCGTAGCAGCTCGTACAGCCCATCGCGGCCACCGCTCAGCGTCGCCGGCACGGCCACGACGAGCACGAGGTAGAGATAGAGGACCCGGAGCGGGCGCCGGCCGGCACGAGCGAGGTCATACCGCCAGATGGCGGCCCAGACGCTACCGCCGGCGACCGTCCAGGCGGCAATCGATCCCCAGATCGTCCAGAGACCTTGTTGAGTGGCGGGGAGCAGTTCGGTCTGTCCGGTCGCCAGCGCGTTTTCCGCAATCTGGAGTATCGCTTCTACGACTCCGGTGAGCAGGAAGGCCAGGGCGACGCCGGTAAGGATATACACGGCAAGGTCGTGGGCCGGATCGGCGGTGCGCACGTCGCCCGGACTCGCCGGTCGCGGACGTCCCAGGCGAGCGTAGCCGATCCAGGCCGCGCCAAAGGCGAGGAAGCGGGTTGTCGCGCGGATTGCCGCATCGCGCGACGCCGGCGTGGCCGTGGCGCCCGGGAGGGTCAGGACGAAGCGCAACAGGTCGTGCAGGGCGACGAGGGCCACCACCGAGGTGACGGCGAAGACGGTCGCCAGGAAGACACGCCGCTGCGCCGAGTCCGGTTCTTCCGATTGCCGGGCGACGCCGCGCTCGGCGGCCAGCCAGCAGCCGAGCCAGACGGGCAGGCCGACGACCAGTTCCGCCAGGTACAGGCTGGCCTGGGTGCGCACGTCGCCGCCGCTCAGGACCGTGCCGCTCGGCAGGACCAGGGTACCGATAATCAACGAGGCCATGCCGGCGCTGGCGGCGACGCTGACCAGCAGCCCGGCCAGCGCCAGGAGATAGGGACCGGTGCGTCGTAGCGTATTCACGATGTTCCTCTCGGTGCTCTCTGGGCGAAAAGCACTGCCGGCGTCCTAGCCATTCAGATAATCCGGCCCGGTGATCAACCAATTCCCTTGACGGCGTACCAACGTGAACGTCTGCTGAACCGTACTATCATCCGCCTCGAACAGGCCGGGCCTGAAGGTGGATGTTTCCACCGTCACGGTCGCCTGATCTCCCGTCGTACTGGTGCGCAGCAGCGTCACCCGGTGCGGTTGTTGGGTCCAATATTCGAATCGCTGATGGTAGTCTTCGCGGGTGATGGTGGGTTGCGTGAACGCGGTCATCGTGTAAGCCTCGTCCACCTGGCCATTTTGCAAAAGGCGGAGATAGGTCGCCACCGTCGCCTCCGGGCTGCCGGCGGGAAAGGTGGTTGCCGGCCGATCGGACGAGACGATCGCGACGATCACTCCCGCCACCAGCAGCCCCACCGCCCCGACAAGGAGGACCACCATCGACCGCGGTATTCGCACATCGCGCTCCTTGCACCCGACCTCGGACGACGCCTGCGGGTTGGTGTCGCCACCGCACCCGTTCTCGGCGCCGGATAGTCGGTAGTATCCGCGATCCGAACTGTCAAAAGGCGCGGGCGAACTGTCAGAAACTGTCACGACAGAGGTAGAGCACGCAGAGTAGCATATGCTGGTAGGCTGGCTCCAGCAGCGGGCGAGAGGAAACGTGACCGATGACGGCGAGCACGACAACAACGGGAGAGCGCCAGCAGCAATTGCTGGACGTGGCGGCGAATACCCTGGCCGGTGGTGGCCTGGGGCTGTTTCAATTGCCGCCGGAAGTGAATCTGGTGATCGCGTCCGGCCACGGCAGCCGGGTCACGGCGGTCGACGGCCGCGAGTATCTCGACTACCATCTGGGCTCCGGTCCGGCCTTCCTCGGCCACGCCCATCCGAAGATCGTGGCGGCCGTGGAAGCGCAGGTGCGCAAGGGGTCGACGTACTACTTCCTCAACGAGCCGGCGATCCGGCTCGCGGAGAAGCTGGTCGCCGCGATCCCCTGCGGCGAGCGCGTCCATTTCACCGGCTCCGGCACCGAAGCGACCTTCTTCGCCTTGCGGGTGGCCCGCGCCCTCACCGGTCGCCACAAGATCCTGAAATTTGAGGGCGGGTGGCACGGCATGCACGATTACGCCCTCTGGGGCACGGTGCCCGACGGCCCGTCCGACTATCCGCATGCGAAGGCCGATTCCGCCGGCATCCCGCCGGCCATCGCCGACCTGGTGCTGGTCGCTCCCTTCAACGACCCGGACGCGGCGGTGCGGATCATCGACGATCATGCCCGGGACTTGGCGGCCGTGATCGTCGAACCGTTGCAGCGGGTGCTGCTGCCCGAGCCCGGCTTCCTGGCCGCGGTCCGGGCGGCGTGTACTCGCCACGGCATTGTCCTGGTCTTCGACGAGGTCGTCACCGGCTTCCGTATTGCCTGGGGCGGCGCCCAGGAACGCTACGGCGTCGTCCCCGACATGGCCACCTACGGGAAAGCGATCTCCGGCGGCTTTCCCCTGGCGGCGATTGTCGGCCGCGCCGAGGTGATGGCGCCGCTCGACGCCCGGCAACGGCCGCGTCAGGACCTGGCCTGGGCCAGCGGCACGCTCAACGGCAACCCGATCAGCGCGGCGGCCGGCGTCGCCGCGCTCGGCGTCCTGGAGGAACCGGGCGCCTATGACCACCTGCACGCCATCGGCGGCCGGCTGCGGGCCGGCATCACGACGCTGGGCGACAAGCATGGCTACGCCGTGCAGTGCCCGGGCGAGGATGCCGTCTTCGGCGTGCGTTTTACCGCCCGTCAGCCCTTGCGCAACTGGCAGGACCTGCTCACCGCCGACAGGTCCCTCGGCTTCCGCTGGGCGATCGAACTGCTCAAGCGCAATATCCTGGTCAACCCGAACGAGAAGTTCTACCTCTCCACCGTCCATTCGATGGACGACATCGAGCAGACGCTGGGCGTGGTAGATGAGGCGTTTGAAGCGCTGGAGCAGTGAGTTACCTCCCCGATGGGGATCGTGCTGGGGGCGTAATCAATGATTCAGGAACCTGATCTCGCAGTTCTTACTAAGGACATTCCCGAAGAAGGACTGAAGGCTGGCGATGTCGGTACGGTCGTGTTGGTACACCAGCAGGGTGCCGGTTATGAAGTGGAGTTCACGACCTTGACTGGGCATACCGTTGCCGTCGTCACCGTCACGTCCGACGCTGTCCGTGCGGTGAAGGAGCGGGAGCTTGCCCACGCGCGAGAAGTAGCTTGACCCCGGTCAC
>JAICXR010000122.1 GCA_025980355.1 Chloroflexota bacterium
CCTTTGGTGGCCGCGATCGCCTGGGCGCAGCCCTGGGCCGCCGCCGCCGATCCCTGCCCGCCCGTCGACTGGCCACAGTTCGCCGTGACGAACGCTTGTCCCGGCGTCCCGGCCGTGGCCGCGATCGCCCGCGCGCAGCCCTGGGCCGCCGCCGCCGCGCCGATGTCCGCCGTCACCACCGGTAGGTTGTCCGGATTCGATTCCCAGGCGAACCGCACCGTGTTGAGCCGTTGCTCGAGGCCGTCGGGCCCATGTACCCAGCTCCAGAATCCGTCGGTAAATGCCGTGCCATTGTCGGCCTTGCGCCAGACCAGCAGGCCGTTCGTCGTATGCTGGATGGCGTCGCCGTTGTCCGGGTTATGGGATTCGTTGTCGGCGCAGGCTCCGGTGATGTCGGGAATGAGGGCATGCAGCGACGCGAAACCGAGCACGAAGACGCATCCGTCGGCGCTGGCGGCCGGCGCATCCATCGCCACCGCCGACGCCGTGAATACCAGCGCGATGAGGACTGAAGCGAGCTTCCGACATATATGGTGCAGCATCGTACTTATTCTCCTTACCCACGTCCACTGGCGCCCTGGGGCGGCCCGCTCGGATGGCCCGACGATCCGCCCGTGCCGTTCGGGTTGCCATTCGGCGGTGCACCTTGGGGCGGTCCGCTCGGATGACCGGAAGGCGGACCACCAGAGATGCCATTCGGCGGGCCGCCGGCGTTTGTATTTGTCGTCGGGGGACCGCCGGCGTTTGTGGTCGGCGGACCTCCAGAGCCGGTAGCCGGCGGGCCACCGGAGCCGCCCGGCGGACCCTGGGGTGGTCCTCCCTGGCCACCGCCGGTACCCGTTGAGACGCACTGGCCATTCTGGCACTGCTGGTTCGAGGAGCAGCAGGTCGAGCCGCAACACGTGGAACCCGGATAGCACGAGCCGCCCGGCACGTCGGGACAGGTCACCCCGCCCGATCCTCCGCCACCTTGCGGCGGCGGGGCGCCGGACCCGCCGCCAGGATTGCCGCGCGGCATGCAGACGCCGCTCTGGCACTGCTCGTTCGCCGGGCAGCAGAGGCCCTTAGACGCGTCGCAGCAGGTGCCGCCGGGGTCGCAACAGGTCCCCGTGGTTCCGCAGGCCGTGTGGCCCGACTGGCAGCCCCCCGCGCCGCCACCGCCACCGCCGCCGCGCGCCACGCACTGACCATTCACGCATTGCTGGTTCGCCAGGCAACACTGAGCGCCACAGACGGTCTGCCCGCCCCCGCAGCACGTGCCGGTGCTGCTGATGCACTGCGACGTCTGGCAGCAGGTGGTGCCACCGCAGCAGACGAAACCAGCCCCGCCGCAGCAAATTCCGTTGGGGCCGCAGGGCGTCTGACCCGATGGGCAGCTCGCGGCCAGCGCCGCCCCCGGCCAGAGGGCGCCGAGTGCCATCGCGGCAACTGCGCCGGCAACGCTCCCGAGCGTCCGCCGCCGTGAGCGCGGCGTGGCCAGGGCCCGGGCAATGTCATCGAACCGCTCGCTCATGCTCTCGTTCCTTCCCGCTTGTCCGCGCAATCCCCTCGCGCGCCAGCGCCAGGATCGCGTCCGTGCCCTGCGCCACGTCCCGCGTGACCACCCCCCGTTCGTTGATGAGGAAGGCCACGGGTGTGGCGAAGATCCCGTAGGCCCTCGAAATTTCCCAGCGCTGCTGCAGCGCCACGGGGAAGTCGAAGCCGAATTGCTCCGCCTTCCGGCGATTCTCGTCTGCCTCCCCGCGGCCCACCATCACCAGCGCCAGTTCGCCGTGACCGTCCCGGTGCAAGCGCACCAGATCCGGTGCCAGCGCGTCGCACGGGCCGCAGTGGGGATCGGTGAACACGAGCAGCACACGCCGCCCGCGATAGCGCTCCAGCGTCACCGTGCCGCCCCGCACGTCGGGCAATGTGAACGTGGGCGCGAGGGCCCCCGCCTTGATCCCTCCCCGTTCGATGCGGCTCTCGCTCAGCGGCCGCTCGCCGGGGAGTTGCGTCCGCTTCGTACTCGCGTCGGCCACAAGCGCGCGGGCTACGTCCAGCACCGGCTCCGCGCCCACCGCCAGCGGCCTGGCAACCCGCCCTTCCTCGTCAAGCACATAAGCCACCGGCGTGCCCAGCGCGGCGAACAAGCCGACCGGCGGCGCCCCATCTTGGAGGAGGATGGGACAGGTCAGCCCGTGGGCGTTCGCCAGCTCCCGGTTGGCTTCTGCCGTGCCGTGGCTCACCAGCACCATCCGTGTTCGTCCCAGGCCAGCCTGCATGCGGGCCAGGTCGGGGGCGATCAGGTCGCAGAAGCCGCAGCCGGGGTTCCAGTGGATGAGGAGCACCGGATGACCGCGGAGATTCTCCAGATCAACCGACCGCCCCGTCAGATCGCGGAGGCGGAAAGGAACGGGAACGGCCCCGACCGGTAAACCGGCGGGCGAGACCGGGCGGGCCGCCATGTCGTCGCCCCCCACGCCGAGGGGCGTGGAGCCGGTGCCGGTGGCGATAGGCGGCGCGGCGAGTTGGTCCAGCCGGAGCAGGAGCCGCCCTTGTTGCTTGACCACCTGATAGATCACCGCCCACAGCGTGATCTGGCTCACCAGGACCACAACCAGTAACACCGTGACGACCACGGCGAAGACACCGTCCATTAGTCCCTCCAATGCCGGCGCGCCACCGCCGATGCCCCGCGCCGCGCGCCTTGTCCCCGGCAGTTCCCGGTAGCGATGACCTTCGCCCGGCAGGTGCCGGTATCCCGACGTCTGCCTGTCACGCCGCACCTCCCACCGTCATCATTTGCGGTACGGCGCGCGCCCGGTCGGTCGGCGCGGCGAAGCAAACGAGTCCTAAGGCGCAAAGGACGACCAGCGCGTTCGTCGTCTGCACCAGACCGAAGAGGGTCGCGATCTCCTCGACGGTACGCTGCCCATCGACGTGCAAGAGCACGTTCAGCGCCGGCCGATCAAGGCGGAGCAGCCCTTCCTCCATCGTCGGTTCAACGAGCTGAGGCACCATCGAGAGCATGGAGACCGTCGGGGACATGAGGGCGCCGGCCATGGATGCAAGCCCCTCCACGCGCGCCTGCAGCGATGTGGCATCGGCACCCACGTTGTCGGCGGCCGGCGGCGCTCCTTCCGTGAAGGTAAACTCACCGTCCGACAATGCCAGCACAATGGCTTCGAGTACGCCGGGACCGCGCTCCTCACCGACCGCCGCCGCGACCAGCTGGCCGTGGTCGAACGCCAGCTCCGCCCACCACCCGCCGCGCGCGATGCGCAACTGGCCGCTCCGGCCCAGGCGGACCAAGAACCGCAGGAGCGGAAGCAAACCAACGTCCGCCAGGGCTCCGCACAGCACCGTCATGGCGTGGCCTCGATGTACAGGACCGACGTTCGCTGCCACCGCGACGGCAGCCCGGCGTGCCCCGCATTCACGCCACCCACTCCCTCCACCTCGGCCGGACGCCCTTTGCCCTGGGCCGTCGACTACACCGCGCTACCACTGAGGGTCCGATCCGGCATCGGCAGCTCGCTCGGCTGCGGAGCCGCGCCCGATGATGCGCCGTCCAGTCCAATCAGCCCCTGCTCGAGCAGCGTGAGCACGTCGTGTATCGCCCGAGTCAGACCACGCCGGTCACCGATCTCCTCGACCGTGCGCATCCCATCAATGGCCAACAGCGTCTGGAGGGTGCCCCGGCTGAGCACGAGGTCCGCCGTCCCGGGCTGTTCGGCGAGTTGAATCACCGCCGGCACCGTTCGGGGATGCAACGCCGCGCCAAGCGGGAGACCGGCCAGACGTGCCTGGACGGCCGAGACGCCAAGGTCCAGCCGCATGTCGGCAGGCGGATCCGGCTCGCCTTCTGCGAATGCGAAGTAGCCGTTCGACAGGACCATGAGGATCGCGTCCAGGGCGGCGAGCCCGTGCTCCTTGCGGAAGGACGCCGTGACGATCTGGCCGTGCTCCACGGCGATCGTGCCGCGCCAGCCGTCCCGCCACACGAGTACCTGGCCGCGTTTGTCCAGTTCGCCCAGGAAGTGCAGGATCGGCGGCAGCCCTATCCCGGCCAGCGAACCGTACAACATCGCCACGAGCGTGTCCTGCCCAGTTGCGGACGCCTCAGGCGCGATCGGCGGGGCAACGGCCGCCGTGGGCGCAGCCGGACCAGGCGCGGCCAGGACCGCCCCATTGGGCCTGGGCGGCGTCGCAAGGAGGGCCGGCACGGGCCCCCCCGACGGTTCCGGCTGCCCGGCGACGGCCGGCGTAGCCGGAACCGCGACAGGTGCTGGGCGCGATCGCGCGCGTAGGGCGATCGCCACGGCCGCCACGACTGCCAGGATGGCGCTGATCCAATACGGCGACGACTGGCCCACGGAAACGAAGACCACCCCCACCATGAGCGGTCCGACGACCCCGGCGAGCGAGATAGTGGCCTGGACGCCGCCGTTGGCCATGCCTTGCTCGGTCGGCGCGACGAGTTTGCTGACCATGCTGGTGAGTGGGCCGCGCGTCAAGTTGTAGCCGCCGGAAAGGAGCGGCACCGATCCCCAGAACACCGTGGCCGCAGGGGCAAAGCCGGTCGCCAGGTCCCCCGCGGCGTTCATCGCCACGCCGATCACAATAAGTGCGGCATCCGAGAACCGCTTGCTCAGCCGCGGGACGAGGATCGCCTGTACGACGATGTTTGCCAGGCCCGCCACCACAAACAACTCCGCCACCGCTGTTGGCCCGAGGCTGAACTGCGCCGCGGCGAACACGGCAAGGTTGGCCTGGAAGCCGGTCAGGACGATATTCAGCAGGAAGATGGCGACCAGGGGACCCCGCAGCACGGGGCGGCGGGCGAGCGGCACGAGCACGCCGAGCGGGTTGAGCTGCCCGGCGGTGAATGGCCGTTCCGAGCGTTGTTTCGGCGGTAGCGACTCGGGGAGCATCACGAGCCCGAACAGCAGATTCAGGGCGACCAGAGCCGCCGCCCCGAACGCCGGGGCACGAGGATCGATGAGGGTCAGGACGCCCCCGAGCGCCGGGCCGAATAGCAACCCCGCACCGAAGGCGGCGCCCATCAAACCGTAGGCGCGGGTTCGGCCCTGCCAGGGCGTTATGTCGGCCACGTAGGCCGAGCTCGCGCTGATGTTCCCGGCTGTTGCTCCGGAGAGGATGCGCGCCGCGAACAGCAGGGCCAGGGTATTGGCGAAGCCCAGCAGGACATAGGCTGACATCTGGCCGAACAGCCCGAATAGGATGATCGGCCGGCGCCCAAGGCGGTCCGAAAGGGCTCCGAACGCCGGCGATGTCAGGAATTGCATCGCCGCAAACGCCGTGAACAGCAAGCCGACTTGCGTCGCGTCGGCGCCATAGGCGGTAGCGTAGAACGGCAGCACCGGCAGGATCAGGCCCAGCCCCATGATATTGAGGAACACGGTGATGAGGATGATCAGCATCGGCCTGGTCAGCGTGAACTGGGGCGATGAAGTCGTCCGTTCGGCGTCAAGACTCATAGCCATCCCCGCTAGCCCGCCATTACGTTCGCGTCAGCGCGGACAACAGCCCCTTGGCCGCCCGTGCCGAGAGCTGGCCCGCCTCGACTAACTCCAGAATGCGCTCCACATCCTCATCGGACGCCTTCGACACCGCCGGCTCGTCGGCGCCGGTGGTGCGTCTGCCCTCCGGCATCGGCGGGATCAAGGGCACGTCATACGGCACCCGCACCGGTACCCGCCGCCCGCTCACATGCCCCTCCCGGACATAGATGGATCCATGCGACGAGGAGATGCGCACCACCGCGGCGGCATGGCGCCGCGATGGGTAGTCGATCTCGACCGGACCTCGGCCATGATCGACTTCTACGCGTGCGTCCACGTCGCGAGCGATCACCAGCCGGATGGTCCCGGCGCCGGAATAGATGCGATGCTCGCCCGGGTCGAGCGAATCGACTTCCAGCAGGATGGCGCCCGCATTGGCCTGGATGTCGATGCTGCCGCCCAGGCCGTGTCCGGCTATCTGCCCCGCGCCGGCGGAGAGCTGCAACCGGCCGTACACGTCCGACAGCGCGATGCGACCGGCACCCGTGCGTACGGCTAACGCGCACGGACCCAGCCCACGCGCCTCGATGCTCCCCGCCTCGGTGTCCAATTGGGCGCGAATGTCAGCCGGCACGTGGAGGACGACGCTCGTCTCTCCCCGCTCGTCCGAGCGCCGGAAGCCCGTGTCCCGACGGACATCCACACGCACCACATGGCCGGCGCGCGTCACGCGGACCCCGATGCCGGTCGCGTCGCGGCCGGTTACCTCGAGAAACGCCTCCGTACCCGGATCAGCCGGCACGAGAGCAACAGCCCCTCGACCCGACGTGAACTCCAGCTCCGCTTGGCCCTCGAATGGGAGCGGCCACGTGTCCCGAAGATCGTAATCCACGGCCTTGCCCTCTCCTGACGTTCCGACTCGGCAGCGCCGAATTCCTCCAGCGGCCCCTGATAGCGACCCGCGGTGACAAACAAGAGCGGCGATAACTTCGGCAATGTCCGGGCGAAAACTGATGTGACCATGAGTATTCGGCTCCATCGAGCGAGCGTCAAGTGGTCGACATTACATTCGATGCCAACGATCAACCGTGGGCGCGTCCTCCGGCTCGTCCAATATGGCGGCCAACCGTCCCCGGTTCAGCAGGCGGATGTGGCGACGCGCCAACTCGAGATAGCCGGCCGCCTGGAACTCACCCAGGATCTTGGTGATCGTCTCTCGGTAGGCGCCCACCATATCCTCGAACTCCTGGTGGCTGATCCCTTCAATGACCTGATCGGGTTCCGCTGCCATCCTGAGCAAAAGCGACACTACCCGGTCCGGTACGCTCGCATAGCTCAGGGCGCGCAGACGATGCTCGGCGTCGGCCAGGTAGCGCCCCAAGGCCTCTAGGAGGCGTACCGCCAGGCGCGGCTCGGCCAGTAGGAGGCGCTCCAGATCCCTCTGCTCCACCAGACCAAGCGTACAATCCTCAAGCACCTCCGCCGAAGCACGGTGGGCGACCTGCCCCAGCAGAGGTAGGTCGCCAAACATGGCGCCGGGCTCCAGGACGGCTATCTCCTGCTCCTTGCCGCTGCGCCCCCACTGGGAGAGCCGGACCTTCCCTTGTTCGAGCAAGAACAGACCCTCCGGACTGCCCCCCTGGTGATAGATGATCCGGCCCCTCCGTGCCTTTACGACACGGGCCGACTGCGTCAACACCGCCCGTTCCTCCGCGGGGAGGCCGGGACAAATGACGATCGTCGGCGGCAACCCCGACTTGGAAAGGAACCGTACGGTGCCGCCGGCCGGCACCCGCTCACCCGTGATGGCGCGCCGCTGTTGGCTCGGCGGAGACTCAGTTGGCATCCCATGTCCCTCCCGGCTACCACCCGCGCGGTGGGCTGCAGGCCCCGCAGGCACCATCGCTCGTCGACCATTTCGCCGGCCGCAGCCGCGCCGAGAGCTGGGACGCCGCAATGCAGCAGGTGATAGTCACGGCGGTCAGCGACCAGATTAGGAACGGACTAATAGTGCAATGCAAGGAAGGAGACCTTCTCGGTCCTTAGCAGGGATAGTACCAATAGACGATTACGATAATAATTACGAATACCATTACAATTAAGATTGGATGAAGGCCGGGTTCCCCCGATCAGAAACCCTTCATCATTGTCATAGCGGCAGCTCGCCGGTTTCCGGGCCGAAGGGCAAGAGTGAGGGGGTGAGAACACCACTCCATATGGGGCAGTTCGCCCGGCAAGAAAGAGCGCGCTCTTCACGGGGCCGAGGGATATGGGCGATGTGGCTCGCCGCAAGCGAGGGAGCGAGGTGGGTAGGTATGCTCGTCAAACAGGCTAAAGACGTGGCGCGACAATGGGTGGAAGCAGATGCGACCAAGACGCCGGGATTTCAGGGCGCCTACTTCGCCGGCTCGGCGAACTGGCTCGGCGATGACGCCGAGTTCCCGGCGACGTCCGATCTGGACGTCAACCTGGTAGTGGACGGTCCGCTCCCCCCGCTGAAGCTCGGCAAGTTCATCTATCGCGGCGTGCTGCTCGAAGTGACGTACCTGCCGCGCGACGCGCTCCGCTCGCCGGAGGCGGTGCTGGGCAGCTACCACCTGGCCGGTGGGTTCCGGACCCGGAGCATCATCTCGGACCCCAGCGGGGCGTTGACGGCGCTGCGGGACGCGGTGGCGCGGGAGTACGCGCGGCGCCGCTGGGTGCGTACACGCTGCGAGCAGGCGGCAGACGGCGTGCGCAACTTTGCGCGGGCGCTGGACGAGGCCCAGCCCTTGCACGACCAGGTAAGCTCGTGCCTCTTC
>JAICXR010000472.1 GCA_025980355.1 Chloroflexota bacterium
CCGTCGATGGTCACGGGCCCGGCAGTGACGTCGTAGAAGCGGGGGATGAGTTGGAGGAGGCTGGCTTTGCCGGCGCCGGTGGCGCCGAGCAGGGCGACGGTCTGCCCCGGCTCGGCCACGAAGCTGATGTCCCGCAGCACCGGATCGTGCTCCTGCCCCCGGTAGCTGAAACTGACATGTTCGAAGGCGACACGGCCACGGGGGGCGAACGTCGCGAGCGCATCAGGCCGCGAGCGGACCTCCGGCTCGCTGTCCAGCACCTCCAGGACCCGTTCGGCCGAGGCGCCGGCGCGGGAGAAGCGCACCACCAGCATGCTGACGCCTATCAGGGCGAACAGCGTCTGCGTCAGATAGTTGAGGAAGGCGATCAACTGCCCCACCTGCAAGCCGCCGGCCTTGACCTGGACGCCGCCCAGCCAGAGCGCGGCCACGGCGCCGGCGTTGAGCACCAGCAGCATGAACGGCATGGTGAGCGTGCTGAGCCGCACGGCGCCGAGGTTCTGGACCATCAGCCGCTCGTTGGCGCCCCGAAACCGCCGAATCTCGTGCCGGGAACGGGCGAAGGCCTTGACGACGCGCACCCCGGCCAGGTTCTCCTGCATCACCGTGTTGAGCGCGTCCAGCCGGCGCTGCACCTCGCCGAACATGGGGAAGGTACGGGCGATGATCCACACGACCTCCGCCAATACGATCGGGATGAGCGCCAGGTAGAGCAATGCCAGCCGGGGACTGGTCAGGATCGCCATGAAGACGCTGCCGACCAGCAGCAGCGGAATCCGGACCATGATGCGCAACACCATCATGACCATCTCCGTCACCTGCTGCACGTCGTTCGTGAGCCGGGTGATCAGTTTGCCGGTGTCCAGCGTATCCAGGTTGCCGAAGGAAAGGGCCTGCACCCTGCGGTAGAGCGTGCCGCGCAGGTCGGCCCCGAAGGCCTGACCGGCGACGATGGCGTAGACGGTGCAGCCCATGCCGCCCATCAGGCCGAGCAACGCGGCGCCGACCATGAACGCGCCGGTCTGCAGGACGACGGACATGTGGAGCGGCAGGACGCCCTGGTCGATGATCCGTTGCACCAGGCGCGGCTGCAGCAGGTCCATGACGACTTCCAGCACCATCAGCAGCGGCGCCAACGCCGCCCACCGCCGGTACGGGCGCAGAAAGAGGAAGAGGCGTCGCATCGCAGCCAATGGCCAGCCCCCATCGCTGGCCCGGGGCCCCTCGCCCGGGCACGCAGTAGTGTACGGCCAACAGCGGTGCGCAACGGACGGGGTGGGCTGCAACGTAGCGCGGCGCCAGGGCAGCAGCAGTAGCCACAAGCTCCTAGCGCGTTCCCGAAGGTTTGGTTGAGTGGAACAGATGTACTATTATTCAGCCAGGCAGGAAGAGGACGGCAGAGAGGAACAGTGGCATGACGGCGATCATGGAGGCGGTGCGCGGCGACGAGGCGGCAGGCGAACGACGGTCGCCGCCGCGGGTGGCGGTATGGCAGCTCCACGCCGAGGAGGTAGCCCGGGCAGGCCTGTTCTATCGAGCGGTGTTTGACTGGCGGTTCGCCCCGGTGGTCGACGGCCTATGGGGCAGCGTGGAGGCGGAGCGGCAGGTAGGGCTCGACGTCGCGGCGAGCATCACGTCCGGTGCACCGCTGCTGTTCCCCTACGTCGAGGTGGCCGACCTGGACGTCACGCTGGCCACCGTCGAGCGCCTGGGAGGCCGCACGGTGCTCCCGCCCTGGCAGGCGGACGCGACCACGCGCCTCGCCATCCTCACCGACCCGGAGGGCAACCGCGTCGGGCTGATCGAACGACGGCGTTGAGCGGCGGCGCAAGGCGGAAGAGGGCGTTTGCTTTCGCATCACGGCAGGAATACGATCCAATCAACAGCGCACGGCGCAACCGCAGGCGGCGAGCAAGGGTATGGCGATGACGAGACCGACGGTGCTGCACAGCGTGCGCAGCGCCGCCCGACGGGATGGCGGAGGATGGTTCATCGTGGTAGGCGTTCCTTATGTCTCACAACTCCAGCAGATACTGACCGACAGCATAGGCGTAACGCAACCCGGCGTCGCGCAGAACATCCGGCAGGACGCGGATGGCGCGGTGGACTTCGTAGGTAAAAGCGCCGGGATACGCAACGGCTCTCAGCGCCGCCATGATGGCCGGCCAGTCCACCGCGCCGTGAAAGGGCAGCAGATGCTGGTCACTGGCGCCGTCGTTATCCTGAACGTGGAGGGCGTGGAGGCGGCTGCCGATCGTGCGCAACGCCTGCCCCTGGTCCAGCCCTTGCAGTTGGGCGTGCCCGGTATCCCAGCAGACGCCGACCAGGGGATGGTCGAGCGTGTCGACGAGTTCGATCAACTCCTCCGGCACGGCGCCATACCAGCGGCGCGCCCCCCGGCTGCGCGCCCCGCTGTCCGGCAGGTTCTCCAGAGCGATGCCGACGCCACCGCGCTCGGCAACGGGAAGTAACCGGCGCACGAACGCGGCGTTCCGCTCCAGGTGCTGTCGGCGCTGTGCGGCATCGAAGGGCCCGGCGCTCGTCTCCGGCTCCAGCACGACCCACGGCACGCCGAGGATGCGAGCGGTCCGCAACGAGCGTTCACAGAGGTCCATCAGCGCGTCGTGCTCCGCGCCGGAGCCGAACTTGTCGAACATCGGCCCGTGCAGCTGGACAAAATGGGCGCCCGCGTCTTCGGCGGCGGCGCGGAGCCGCTGGGCCCACGCCTCCTCCTGCTCCCAGGTCTGGCCGAGCAGCGCCTTCTGATAGTCGCAATAGTTGCAATCAAGCGCCCGGAAGCCCGCGGCAACGCAGCG
>JAICXR010000314.1 GCA_025980355.1 Chloroflexota bacterium
CGGAGCATCGGCGATCGTTCCGAACTGGCAGTCGAGGACGTAGTGCCCGTTGTCCGTGGAGTAATAGTCGTTGCCGGCGGTGCGCAGCACGGCCTTGCAGCCCAGCGCTTCGATCCGTGACTGCGTCCAGCGCCAGCCATAGGGAACGACCTCGACCGGGACGGGGCTGCGGCTGCCGAGCACCGGAACGAGTTTCCCCTCGTCCACGACGATGGTCAGTTCTCCCGCCGCGAGCCCGACCAGCTTCTCGCGCAGCAGGGCTCCGCCAAGGCCTTTGACAAGATTGAGACGAGGATCCACTTCATCGGCGCCATCGATACCGACGTCAACCTTTCGGCACGCTTCCAGTGGCCAGACTTCCATACGGAACGAAAGAGCGAGGTCCCAGGAACTGATGGACGTGGCGACGCCGGTGATCTTGAGCCCCTGTCGCACGCGCTCCCCGAGGGCGCGAATCGCCAGCGCGGCGGTGCTGCCGCTCCCGAGACCGACGACCATCCCGTCCTGCACCTGATTCGCTGCCCAGTTGGCCGCCAGCAGCTTTTGGGCGTCCGTCGATAGCATCGCCGTTCCTCTCACGTATCATTCGGGCTGAGTTTAGCGTGCGCTTCCACGGTAACGAAAGGACCCTCTCGATGGCATCAGCCCGGGCCATTCTGGAACCAGCCGTCGCGAACCCGTGGACCTGTGTCCAAGCGGCCGAGGCGTTCGACGCCGGTGTTTTCCGGGTGCGGCGAGATCGGGTGCTCAAGCCGGACGGCCTGCCGGGGACGTAAACGTTCGTGGAGGCGCCGAGCGATTTCTGCGTGGTGGTCGCCCTCGACGATGCCGGACGGGTGACGCTGGTGCGCCAGTGGCGCTACCCGTGGGGGGAATCGTCCTGGGAGTTGCCCGCCGGCCACCTGGAGCCGGGCGAGTCCGGCCTGGCCGCGGCGCAGCGCGAGCTGCAGGAGGAAGCGGGCCTGATCGCCACGTCCTGGCAACCGTTGGCGTTGCTGCACAACAGCGCCTCGCTCACCGCGCACAGCCATCTGTTCCTGGCGCGGCGCCTGAGCGAGGCGCCCACGGCCCGGGAAGGGAGCGAGGACGACATGCTGGTGCGCCGGTTGCCGCTCGCGGCGGCGCTGGCGGCCGCGGCGAACGGCAACATCGTCCATGCCGTCACGATTTCGGCGTTGTTCCTGGCCCAGCGAGCGCCGGAGGCCGGCTGACGCCGGCAGTGCAGGGCTTCCGGCCGGACATTCGCCAGCACACGGACTGCTACGCCGTCTGGCCCAAGGAGTAGGCGCGCCCCCTACCCTACGGGCAGTGGCTGCCGAACTCCTTGTAGTGGCGCACCGGCAGGTCGTGCATCTCCGTCGCCAGCATAACGAGCCGGCGGACCGCCGCTTCGAACACCTGGCGGCCCTTCTCGGCGCTGGCGACCAGCGGATTGCCCATGGTGCCGGTCACCTTGGCGGTGTCACGGCGCCGTTCGGCGTATTGGGAGAAGGGGCGCAGCTCGGCGCTGAACGGGTTGGGGAAGACATCGTCCACCATCTTGCTACGGTCGATCAGGTAGGGCCGCAGATGGAGTTGGAGCGACGTTTCCCACTCTCCGCCGTGGCCGACGCGCCCCTCGTCGGCGTCGGAGAGGTCGGCCATCTCCTGCGCAGCAGCCTGCCACCAACTGAAGGTGATGGGGAAGACGTCGTCCTCCCCGACCTGCGTGGTTACCGCCGCATTCGGCGCCACGTTGCCGCCGTGGCCGTTGATGACGATGATGCGCGGGAAGCCGTTGGCGTGGATGCTCCGTAAGACATCCGCCAGGAGGTGCTGATACGTCTCCAGCCGCAGGCTGATCGTACCGGGGAACCCCATGTTGTAGTGGGTGAAGCCGCTCCAGATGGGAGGCGCCACGAGCAAGGGGAAGGCGTCGACGCGCTGCGCCGCCGCGACGGCGATCGCGAAAGGTCCGACGATATCCACATCCATCGGGCAGTGCGGTCCGTGCTGCTCGATGGAGCCGGTCGGCAGGATGACCACCGGGTCGTGGGCGAGTGCCGCTTCGAACTCGTGCCGCCATAACTCCTGCCACAGCACCTTCTTGTTGCTGCCGTCATAGGAAGCCTTGTACATCCCTGCTCCTTCGTAATGAAGCTGCCGGTCCGTCCCGCCCGCGCCAGCCCGTACTGTAGCAAAGGCACGCCCAACGGGGGCGCGTACAGTTGCCCTGCGCCCCGCGGTGGTCCTATACTGGTGGTGTGCCCGCGCTGCCGTAGCTCAGTTGGTAGAGCGCTTCACTTGTAATGAAGATGTCGCGAGTTCGAGTCCCGCCGGCAGCTCCCCCGACATCCGCGCGAGCCGGCGTCTCGTTTCCATGTGTCCACGTGCGAAGAGAGCTTCACGCGCGACGCGATCGGCCCCGGCGATCGCCCCCTTGTTCGGTCATTTCCCGCCGATGAACTGGCGGAGGTAGCGGCAGGATTGCCGCAAGGCGCCCTGGCGGTCGGCCAGGCTGCCCTCGTAGGCGCGATCTTCCACTTCCACGCAGACGGCGCCCGCGTAGCCGACATCGGTCAGCGCGCCAAAAAACGCCCCCCAGCGAACGTCGCCCAGTCCGGGCAGTTTCGGCGTGTGGAAGCGCAGCGGGAAGGCCAGGGCGCCCTCGTCGTCCAGGGCCCGCCGGTTGAGCCGGACATCCTTGGCGTGGACGTGATGCAAGCGCGCAGCAAAGTCGTAGATCGGTTGCACCTCATCCATCATCTGCCAGATCAGATGCGAAGGATCGTAGTTCAGCCCGAAGTTGGTGTCGGGGATGTCCCTGAACATCCTCCGCCAGATCGCCGGGCTGGTGGCCAGGTTCCGGCCGCCGGGCCACTCGTCCTGGGTGAAGAGCATCGGGCAGTTTTCGATGCCGAGGTTGACGTCCCGTTCGGCGGCATACCGCACGAGCGGCGGCCACACCTCCAAGAACGCGGGCCAGTTGGCGTCGACCGTCGCGTGTTGATCCCGCCCGACGAAGGTGTTGACGTTGTGCAGGCCGAGCCGGTGGGCCGCGTCGATCACGGCCCGGATGTGATCGACGGAGACCTGGCGCTCGGTTCGGTCGGGCGAGAGCGGGTTCGGGTAGTAGCCCAGGGCCGAGATGTCCACGCCGTACTGCCGAACGAGTGCCCGCACCTGATCCGCTTCCGCCGCCCCGAACTGGGCGACATCGATGTGCGTCACCCCGGCGTAGCGCCGCTCCGCCCGGCCGCGTGGCCAGCACATGACCTCCACGCAGTCGTACCCCGCCTGTGCCGCGAACGCCAGCACCTCTGCCAGCGGAAGATCGGGCAGGATGGCGCTGGCGAAACCAAGCGTGAGCATCGCCTTTCCCTCTCGCCCCCAACTGCCGGCCACCCGGCTCGACAGATCGCACCGGCAGGACGGACTGTGCCCCTAGCGGGTCCGGACGCCAGCCTGCGCTCCGCTCCCTTGCGCGTGCGAGGCCTGAGCCTACTGCAAGACCTCGGCGAAGTCCTGGAGGCCGACTTTCACCAGTTCGTCCTTGGCGGCGCCGGTCGAAATGCCTAGCATCATACACGTGGGCCTAGCTCGGCGCCACACCGTGCGGCGCCCCTCCAGGGAAGACTTGCAGATTCCGTGCCATACCCGGCCCCGATAGGGCGGCGGTCGCCAGCCGGTCGATCCGCCATGGCATCAATGCGGGGCCGGCGGGCGTTCCCTTGCCGCGATATGCTGGCGAACGGCGTCGTTGCAAGGCCGGTCTGCCGAGTGCTACCGTTCCACCGGCAGCGATAGGGATGCTGATAGGAAAGGAGAGTGACGTGGCAGTGGCCGACGAGGCAATTCGAGAGGGGACCCGGCAGCGGGCGGAGGCGCGCACCGACCCGCGCTTGCAGTGGTTCCGCGACGCGAAGTTCGGCCTGTTTATCCACTGGGGCCTCTACGCCGTTCCCGCCGGGGAATGGAAGGGGCAGCCGATCGCCGGCATCGGCGAATGGATCATGAAGCGGGCCGCGATCCCCGTCGCCGAGTATGAACAACTGGCGAAGCAATTCAACCCGGTTAAATTCGACGCCGCCGAGTGGGTGGCCATGGCCAAGGCGGCCGGGCAGAAGTACATCGTCATCACCTCCAAGCACCACGACGGCTTCGCCATGTACCAATCCAAGGTCTCGGCCTACAACATCGTCGACGCGACGCCGTTCAAACGGGACCCGCTCAAGGAGCTGGCGGCGGAGTGCCAGAAGCAGGGCATCAAGCTCGGCTTCTACTATTCCCAGACGCAGGATTGGCACCACCCGAACGGCGACGGCAACGACTGGGACTTCGTCGAAGAGCAGAAAGACTTCGACGGCTACGTCGAGCACTATGTCAAGGCCCAGGTGCGCGAGCTCCTGACTGGCTACGGCCCGATTTGCCTGATCTGGTTCGACACTCCGAAGCGCATGACGCTGGCCCAGAGCCACCAACTGGCCGACCTGGTGCACGAACTGCAACCGGACTGTCTGGTGAGCGGCCGCATCGGCAATGCGGTCGGCGATTACGCCGAGGCCGGCGACAACAAGATCCCGGCCGACGCGGTCGGTGAGGACTGGGAGACGCCGGCCACGATCAACGACACCTGGGGCTTCAAGGCCAACGACCACAACTGGAAGTCGACCAGCGACCTCCTGCACAAGCTGGTCGACATCGCCAGCAAGGGCGGCAACTACCTGCTCAATGTC
>JAICXR010000270.1 GCA_025980355.1 Chloroflexota bacterium
TCGACCGATGGGCGGTCCGCGCTGCTGTCCGCTGCGGCGCCGGCCCGTCGTTAGCCGCGGGCGACGGTGGCCGGCGCCGGGGTGGCCACGTCCAGCTGCGCCGTTTCAGCATCCGCCGCGTCCGGGACAGCACTCGCCGCCGCGACGAGCAGGACCGGCAGTGTTGCCCGCCGGAGGACGGCGAGGGCGGTGCTGCCCAACACGAGACCGCCGAGCCCGCCCCGCCCGTGGCTGGCCATGGCGATCCAGCCTGCCTGATGGGCGGCGGCGTGGCCGGTGATCAGTTCGGGCGCCCGCTGGACATCCACCGTCGTATCCACCGTGTAGCCCTTGGCCCGCCAGTCCTCGGCAAGGTATTGAAGCTGCGCCCACGCCCCCTCCCGTGCCCGCTCGGCCAGGTAGCGCGGGTGGACGGCGTCGAACATCGCCCGCACCTCCATGGCATAGACGACGGCCGGTTCGATCGCCCGCACCAGCGTGATCGGCGTGTTCAGGCACCTGGCGAGCGCCAGCACGGGGCTGACGATAGAGAAACTGGACGCCGAGCCGTCCGTCGCCACGATCACCCGCTGGTTGAGACGCTCCGCCGTGCCGGAGGCAAGGGCTTGCGGCGTCAGCAGCAGAATCGGACACGGCGCCTCGCGCAAGACCTGCTCGGCGACGCTGCCAAGCACCCAACGCGACGGCCCGGACCGGCCGTGCGTCGCCATGACGAGCAGCCGCACCTCGGGGTCGCGGGCGAGGTCGAGCAGCACCGCCGGCGCCGCCCCGCCGACGATCGCCACCTCGGCATTGACGCCGTGCGCTTCTACGTCGGCCTGCAGCCGGGTCAGATACGCCTCCGCCTCGTCGGCGGTGTCATCCCAATCCGGCCAGCCGGGGTCGCCGATGTAGGCGGCCGGAGACCCGATCGTGACGATCGTGGGCACCGCCTGGGCCAGCAACAGGTCCGCGCCGCACCGCCGCGCCAGCAGGGTGGCGTACGGCAGCGCCTGCTCCGCGAAGGCCGAACCGTCGAGGGATACCAGGATCCGGTCGGTCATGATTGCCCTCCGTATCTCTCGGCCATCCGGCGGCCGGTTATGCGCCTGAACTGACGTTCAATCTGTTCCGAAGCCAGCCGGACGGCGTGATCGGCGGTCTCGCCGGATTTGCGACCGACGAGATGCCCGCCGAGGTGGCCCAGGCGGACACGCAGCCGCGCGCTGACCCGATGGCGGCGCGCATCCCCGGTCAGCAACAGCGTGGCAATGGGGTCCGGACGGCCCGCCAGACGGCGGCGTAGCGCCGCGAGCCGTCGCTGGATGCGGCGCGCTTCCAGGTCGTTGAGCGAGTAATCGCGCACGGTGGTCCGTGTGATGAGGTCCATTCCCGAGCTCCTCGTTGTCGTGCCACCGACCCGGCTGCACGGCCGACTGCCCGACCGGTACATGCCCCTGTTCGCGGGGTGAGCGTGGTGGGTGGCCCCGTGCAGCCGTTAACGGCAAGGTAGTCCACCGAGATGAGACCAGTGTGAGAGGGCCGGCCGCCCCGCGGCGGTCGTCTTGGGGCGCGGTATGCTAGACTCGCCGCGTCCACCCGACGGACGACCAGCGCCACTCCTTGGGCCAGGGAAGAGCCGCGAGCGAGAGGGGGCGCATGACCGAGCAACTCGGCGTGATCTTAGACCTCGGCGTCGCCCTGGTCGTGGCCTGCCTGGGCGGGTTGCTCGCGGTGCGCGTGCGGCAATCGCCGCTGGTGGGCTATCTCCTGGCCGGCATTATCATCGGACCTTTCACCCCCGGCTTCGTCGGCAGCGCGCCACGGATCGGCGCGCTGGCCGAGATCGGCATCATTTTCTTGCTGTTCGCCCTGGGGGTGGAATTCTCCCTGGAGGAATTGGGGCGCGTGCGCGGCGTCGCCCTTCTCGGAACGGCGCTCCAACTCCTGATGACCGGGGCCCTGGGCATGGCGCTCGGGCTGGCCATTGGCTGGGAGAAGGCGCAGGCACTCTATCTCGGAGCGATCATCGCCCTGAGTTCCACGGTGGTGATCCTCAAGACGCTGCTGGCACGTGGGGAGACGGAGAGCACGCACGGCCGGGTGTTGCTTGGCATGCTCATTGTCCAGGACCTCGCCGCGGTGGCGCTGATCGTGCTGCTGCCTTCCCTGACGGTGAATGGCGACCACCTGGCCATCACGTTGGCGATGGCCCTCGCCAAGGCCCTGCTCTTCATCGTCGGCACACTGCTGCTCTCCCACGTGGTGCCGCGCCTCCTGGACGGTGTGGCCCGCCTCGGCTCGGAGGAGCTGTTCATCCTCTCCACGGCCGCCCTGGCCCTTGGCGCCGCGCTGGCGGCCACCGCCCTCGGGCTCTCCACCGCCTTGGGCGCCTTCCTGGCCGGGCTGGTCGTCGGCCGCTCCCAGGTAGAACACCATGTCCTCGCTCTGGTAACGCCGCTGCGCGACCTGTTCGTCAGTCTCTTTTTCGTCTCGGTCGGCATGCTCGTTGATCCCCGCTACGCCTGGGAGCATCCGCTGCTGGTGGTCGGGGTCGCGCTGGCCGTGCTCGTCGTCAAGAGCATCGTCGGGACCGCCGTGGCCCGCCTTCCCGTCTTTCATCTGTCCGGCAAAACCTCGCTCTTCGTCGGGCTGGGTCTGGCGCAGGTCGGTGAATTCTCCTTCGTCCTAGCCCAGCAAGGCGTCGAGCAGCACGTTCTGGTGGCGGCTCAATACACCCTGGTACTCACCACATCGGTCCTGACGCTGATCGCTACGCCAGCCCTTTTCGGCAGTGCCCCGCGCCTTGATCGGGTCCTGGCCAGGGTGCCGATGCTCGGCGCGGCGTTTCGGCCCCGCCTCGCACCGACAGATATGGAGGACGTGGCGCTGGGCCCGTCGGGGCACGTGATCGTGGTCGGCTGCGGACGCGTCGGTAGCCGCGTCGCGCGTGCCCTGGCCGCCAACGGCTTCGCGGTGGTCGGCATCGACCAGGACCTCGGTACCGTGGAGACGTTGCGCCAGGATGGCGTTACCGCCATCTACGGCGATGCCGGCTATCGCGCCGTGCTCGCCGCGGCGGACCCCGCGCGGGCCCGCGCCCTCGTCGTGGCCCTGCCCGATTTGGGCGCCGCCCGCGTCGTCGTCCAGCGGGCCCGTGCCGCTAACCCCAAACTCATCGTCCTCGCCCGCGCCACGACCAGCGCCGCCGTGCCCGTGCTGCGTGAGGCCGGCGCGGCGACGGCGGTGGTGCCGGCGCTGGAGGGCGGCCTGGAGCTGCTCCGCCATACCCTGGCGGCCGTCGGCATGGCGGAGCGGGAACGACAGGCAATCGTCGACCGCGCTCGCACGGCGGCATCCGACGAGGATGGCGCAACCGAGCCGGTTGCGTAGCACCGCCGGCATGCGCGCCATGTCATGAGCTATTGGAGTGCCGGCAGTGCCGCCGCGGTTGCCGGCGATACCACCTACGCCAGCACCTCATAGCGCACGGTCACCGCCTGGCCGCAGGCGTCGGCCAGGGCGCGGCGGACGAGCGGGTCGAAGCGGCGGGCCAGTTGCTCGGCGCTCACGTGGTCGGGGACACCGACGATCGCTTCGCCGGCCGACTGGCTGATCAATTGCGTCCGCGCCAGCCAGCGGGAGAAGTTCGCCGGCACCATCTGTTCGCGCAAATCGTCGAGCGTCGCGTGCCAAACATGCACCAGCCCCGCCGAGGCGGCGCCCCCTGCTGCCGGTTGCGCCGCCGGTTGCCTGGTGCGCTTCTCCGCACCGCCGCTCGGGCGCGCCGCCGTCGGCGTAGGCGCCGTCTCCTGCTCCGCCGCGGCGTAGCCTTCCAGGATGCGGTGCAGGCCGGTCGCACTGATTGGTTCGCCTTCCTCCTGCGCCAGTTCGGCGAGCGCCGCCGCTACCCATTCCACACCACTGGCCGGCGGCGTGGCTTGCAGGGCACGTGGCGCGGCATAGGTCAGCGCCTGCGCCAGGGCGTCGAGTTCCGCCGGCGTTGCTTCGCGGTCGGCGACTGTGACAAAGAGGTCAAGGAGCTCCGCCATCGTTTCCTGGTCGCTCGTCGTCCCGCTCGCGGTCTCCTCCCTGTCTATTTGAACGGAGTCTCCATGAACGGGGTCTTCTTTGGGTGACATCGAAGACCGGGGGCCGGTGGCGGGCATGGCGCCGGTCGGGGTGACGGCAGCGCCATTGCCGGGAGTGACCGCGGTGTCATGGGAGGGGATGACAGGTCCGTCACCCGGGGCGAGACGGGAGCGCGTGCGGCGCAGGATGGCCGGGGCGGCGCCCGGATCGAGGGCGCCATCGGCGCGGGCCGCCTTGACGACGGCATGGATCAACGGCGAGTAGTCGAACTCGTTGGTGGTCTGACTGCCGTCGGGCAGGAAGCGTTCCACCACGCGTAAGAATCCCTTGCTCTCCAGCGATTCGACATACCGCTTCGCCTGGCGCACGGAGATGCCCATTCGGCTCGCGATGGTGCGGAGGGACGGGTAGGGGTCGCGGTCCGACCACCAGTGCTGCCAGACGTGGATCGTGAAGAGCAGCTCCGGTCCGGTCAGCCCGAGCGGCACGTAGTAATTGAGAACCAGGTTGGGAATGGCGGTGTGGCCGCGGGCGAGGATCTCCTCCCCGAAGCGCACACTGAGCCGGTATCCGTCGTGCTCGCTCATGGATCCCTTCTCCTCCCCGTCTGCTGTCCTGTCTGAATCCTGGTACCCGGGAGGAACATCCTGTTGGTATTGAACTCGGCTGCCGCGGGCCTTACTGCGTATTCGCAATATACATGGGCCGGTGGGAGGAGTCGCGCAGGACGTCCTGCCCGAGACGTGCCTGGCTGGCATGCACCGTCCGGATCATTACCCATTTGCAACGGCCTCCGGCCGCCAGCGTTGGACAAGCAGGGCGACGATGCGGCGCAGGTTGGTGCGTTCGGCCTCAGGGACGGCTGGATCGCCCAGTACGTCGGCCAGCAGGATAATCGTAGGATCCAGCGGTCCCAGCCGTTCTAGGGCCCTTGGCAGGCCACCACCGGCGACGACAAGGGCATCCGTGTGCGCCGCGTCCAGGCCCAGGGCGGTGGCGAACTTGCGGATCAGCCCAACGTCGGGCGCCTGCCGTTCGCCGTGCTCCAAACGGTTGACGTAGCTGGCGTCGACGCCCGCCGCTTTCGCCAGGGCGTGCTGTGAGATCCCCACCTGCTGCCGCACCGCCGCCAGGTGCTCCCCGAACGTCGCCATGCTGCCCTCCGCTCCACCGAGATTGCCATAGCGGCATCGTAACTGGGTTGGGCGGGAGGCGA
>JAICXR010000390.1 GCA_025980355.1 Chloroflexota bacterium
ACAACATATAGCGGGTCAGCACGAGGGCTGTCAATTTCCGGGCGGAATATCGGGCAGACGCCGGGAGTGAGTACAATCGGGGACGCTGCATATTAGATTCGGTGGCGAGGGACCTGGCCGCGCAACGTCGCCGACCTGAATCGTATCGGTACAAGGAGAATCAGCAATGGGTGATCGTTTGCGCTTCGGCGTCCTGAGCACCGCTCGGATTGGGCTGACCCAGTTCATTCCTGCGGCGAAAGTGAGCGACCTGGGCGAGGTGGTGGCGATCGCCAGCCGCGATGGCTCCCGGGCCGCCGACGCCGCCCAGCGGCTGGGCATCCCGCGCTCGCACGCTTCGTATGAGGCGCTGCTGGCCGACTCGGAGGTGGATGCCGTCTATATCAGCCTGCCGAACTCCTTGCACCGCGAATGGACGATCCGCGCCGCCCAGGCGGGCAAACACGTCCTCTGCGAAAAGCCCGTGGCCCAGCGCGCCGCGGTCGCCGAGGAGATGGCCGATGCCTGCCGCCGCGCTGGCGTGCTGCTCATGGAAGCGTTCATGTACCGCCATCATCCGCAACAGCAGCGCGTACAGGCGCTGCTCGCCGACGGCGTGGTCGGCGGGTCGAAGCTTATCCGCGCCTCCTTCTGCTTCTTTATGCGCAGCCCGGACGGCAACATCCGCGTCAACCGGGACCTGGAAGGGGGCGCGCTCATGGATGTCGGTTGCTACACCGTCAATGTGGCCCGGTTCCTCTTCCAGGCGGAACCGGTCGAGGTGACCGCCTTCCAGCACGTCCCGGCGCAATACGGCGTGGACATGACCTTTGCTGCGCTATTGCGGTTTCCCGGCGATCGGCTGGCTGTCATCGATTCCAGCTTCGAGGTCGGCAGCGGCGGCAAGTACGAAGTGTCCGGCCCAAACGGCTCGATTCGCGTCGACCGGGCCTTCACGCCGGGCGACACCGACGTGACCGTCCGCGTGACGGCCGGCGGCGGCCAGGAGGAGGTGATCGCCGGGACGAACCAGTACGCCCGCGAGATCGACCACTTCGTCCGTTCCGTTCGTGCCGGTCACTTGCTGGCGCCGGCGGAAGACGGTGTCGCCAACACGCGCGTCATCGAGGCGCTCTACCGCTCGGCCAGAGAGGGGCGCGCCGTAGCGGTGGGGTGAAAGAGTAAGATGCTATACTCCGACAGAGCATAGGGCACCGGTGGGCGGCATGAGCCCTCCCCGTTCGGCAGTGCTTCTATCTTTCCCTGCGTAACGGGCGGAGACCATGCAGCCATGAGCACCACATCCCAGGTGGCACGTCGGGCTTCCCTCCCGTCGTCCCCCCGCCAGTTGCCGCCGCTCCTGGAGCTTGTCCTCCGGTCCGGCACCACCTACGGCTGGTTGGTTCTGCTCCTCGCCTTCGGCGTCGCCATGTACCTGCCGCTGGCGATCGCCGACATCAACTGGATCGACGACGTCGAGATCCTCTTCCCGGTGGCGGCGCTGGCGGTCGTGGTCGGCGTCCTGTTGGCGCTCGGCCGCCCCCACGACCTGCGCGGTTTTCTGGTCGGCCTGATCGGCGGCTTACTGGGCATTTTCACCTCCGTCGGGCAGGTCATCCCCGCGCCCGCCCGCCTCGCCGCCGACGGCCGGGAGACGCTGCGCTGGGCCGTGACCCGCGGCGCCGGCGTGCCGGTTGACGACAACCCGCTGGTGCGGATGTGGGGGGCGGGTACCGGGGCCGCGGCGACCTTCGCCGGCCACCTGGCGACCTGGTGGAAGCTCGGCGGGATCGGCGAGGCGACCATCGACAACCGGATCTTCCTGTTCCTGCTGGCGATCATCTGCTGGACCGTGATCCTGTACTTCGCCTGGGCCCTGTATTCGCACACCGCGCCGCTGGTGGCCCTCCTGCCGCCCGGTGTCGTGCTGATCACCTTCGTCGTCCTGGGCGGCGCCGGCGCCAAGTACGTCTACCTGTTCCTGTTTACTGCCCTCGTGCTGATCTTGCGAATCCACGTGCTGTCGCTGGTGCGGACGTGGAACGTCCGCAATCTGGACTATCCGACGACCGTCGGCCCGGAGGTGTTGGTCACCGGGCTGCTGTTCACCGTCCTCGTCGGCGGGCTGGCGCTGGTGCTGCCGGCCATCCCCCAGAACCCCCTGGCGGTCCATTTCTGGGGCGTCTTCAACGACCCCTGGAGCAAATTGGAGACGAACTTCGGCGAGGCCTTCACCGGGGTGCGACACCACGTCGGAGGCAACGGCAGCAACGACCTGTTCCTGGGGGGGCCGCTGTCCTACGGCGAGAACCGGGTGATCATGTACCTGACGACCGATGAGCCGCCGCCGCCGGACCCCTCGGAGCACGCCATCGACGCCGAAGACTTCGTCGAGCCGGAGCACTACCTGCTCGGCGCCACCTTCGCCGACTATAACGGCAAGGGCTGGACGCTCGGCAAGACCGCCGGCGCCTCGCGTACCGGCGTGCCGATCAGCCCCAACGGCGCGCCCAATTACCTTGGCGCCAGCGGCACCATTGGCGACGTCCAGTCGCATGCGGCCAACCAGCCGGTGGTGGCGACACCGATCCAGGGCGATAAGATCGTGCAGCAGATCGAAAAGGTCGCCAACCTCGGCGACGATCTCGTCTACGCCTATAACACACCGGTGACGGTGAATCAGCCCACGACCGTCCACGATTCCGGCGGCCTGCCGGATAGCATCGACCTCAAGGCCGGGACGACGAAGTACACCGTGGTCAGCATCGCTCCGGGCCCGTCGGCCCAGGAGTTGCGCGCCGACAGCACGAACTATGCGGCCTGGCTGGCGCCGTACCTCGCCAAGCCAAACGCCCCGGCGCGGGTCAACCAGTTGGCCCAACAGTGGGCCGGCAACGCCAACAACGCCTATGACAAGGCGATGAACATCGAAGGGGAGCTGCGCAAAATCCCCTATACCACGGATATCACGCCGCCGCCGGCCGGCCAGGATGCCGTCGACTATTTCCTCTTCGACCTCAAGCGCGGCTACTGCGAGTACTACGCCTCGGCCATGGTCGTGATGCTGCGCGACGTCGGCGTGCCGGCCCGCGTCGCCACCGGCTATGCCACCTCCAACTACGACCGCGTCAACGCCCGCTACGAGGTCGACGACAGCGACGCCCACGCCTGGGTGCAGGTCTATTTCCCCAACGTCGGCTGGCTGGATTTCGAGCCCACGCCGATCAATCCGGAGCTGGTGCGTCCCGACACGTCGGTGCCGGATATTGCCGCTGTCCCGGCGGTGATCCAGCGCGCTCCGGCCGCACCGGCCACCCGTCTACCGGTGGATCCCCGCGCGATCGCTGTGGCCGTACTCGCGCTGCTGGCGACGCTGATCGGCATCACAATCCGCCGACAGTGGGAAGCGGAACTGTCCCCCCAGGCCTACGTGCGTCTCGTCTACGGCCGCATGGTGCGGCGCAGCGGCCGCTTCGGCCTGCGGAAACAGGCGGAGGAGACGGCCCTGGAGTTCGGCTACCGCCTCGCTGACCACTTCGAGCTCACGGCCGAGCCGCTGGCGCAGGCCGCCCGCCAGCTCGCCACCCTCTACGTCCTGGCCCAATACGCCGGGGCCACCGCCGCTATGGGTCCAACCGAACGCACCCGCGCCGGCGAAGCCTGGAAGCTACTCCGCTTCCAACTCTGGCGACTCCGCCGCCGCC
>JAICXR010000017.1 GCA_025980355.1 Chloroflexota bacterium
CTACTTCCGCATCAACGCCCAGAATATGGGGCAGTTCGAGCGGACGTTGATCATCGTCGACGAGGGCGCCTACGTCCACTACGTCGAAGGCTGCACGGCGCCGACCTACGCCAGCGACTCGCTGCACTCGGCGGTGGTGGAGATCATCGTCAAGCGCGGCGCGCGTTGCCGCTACACGACGATCCAGAACTGGTCGCACAACGTCTACAACCTGGTGACGAAGCGGGCCAAGGCCTTCGGCGACGCCACCATGGAATGGGTGGACGGCAACCTTGGCTCCAAGCTGACCATGAAGTACCCGGCGGTCTGGCTGATGGAGCCGGGCGCGAAGGGCGAGGTGCTCTCAATCGCCTTCGCCGGCGACGGCCAGCACCAGGACGCCGGCGGCAAGATCTACCACTTCGCACCGAACACCACGTCGACCATCACCTCCAAGTCGATCAGCAAGGGCACGGGGCGGGCCAGCTATCGCGGCGAGATTAAGGTGCTGAAGGGCGCGCACAACAGCAAGTCCAAGGTCGTCTGCGACGCATTGCTGCTGGACGAGCACTCCCGCACCGACACGTATCCGTACATGGAATTCGAGGTCGACGACGTCGAAGTCGCCCACGAGGCGACGGTCTCCAAGGTGGGCGAGGAGCAGCTCTTCTACCTGATGAGTCGCGGCCTCAGCGAAGCGGAAGCCGCCGGCCTGATCGTGCGCGGCTTCATCGAGCCGATCGCCAAAGAGCTGCCGCTGGAGTACGCGCTGGAGCTGAACCGGCTGATCCAGTTGGAGATGGAAGGGTCGGTGGGGTAAGGAGACGGACCCCTCTCTGCCTTCGGCATCTCTTCCCCTGGCGGGAGAGAGCCGGTGTCAAGAGGGATCGCCTGACGGGGCAAGGGCCTCTATTCGCCCCTTCGTCAGGCCACTAAACGATCAGCCCTGGCTCTCTCCCGCCAGGGGGAGAGATGCCGAAGGCAGAGAGGGGTGGTCTATGCCTGACCAGAAAGTGACGGGAGTAATTTGGTAACAACACTCGAATCCCCCACCGGTTATTCCCGGCAATCCCTCGATGCCATCCTGGCCGCCACGGCGGAGCCGGAGTGGCTGAAGGACTGGCGGTTGCAGGCCTGGCACGTCTTCGAGGAGACGGCCTGGCCGAATAGCCGGACGGACGAAGAGTGGCGGCGCACGAACGTGATGGGGAGCATCCGCTTCGACCGCTACCGGCCGCTGGCCCAGCCGGCGGCCGCGCCGCTGGCGCTCTCCTCCTTGCCGGCGGAGCTCGGGGTCGGCGCCAGCTCGCACGAGGGGCGCGGCGGCCTGCTGGTCCTGCGCAACGGGCGTGAGGCGGTGACCGAACCGGCGACGAGCGCCGGCCCTGCCGGCGACGGCGTGCTGTTCATGGGCCTGGCCCGGGCGGCAGAGGAGCACCCGGAGTTGGTGCAACGCTACCTCGGACGGCAGGCGGTGACGCCGACGTTCAGCAAGTTTGCGGCGATGAACGCGGCCTTCTGGCAAGGCGGCGTCTTCCTCTATGTGCCGCGCTTCGTCGAAGTGGCGCTGCCCTTGCAGGCGCTGCACTGGGCCGACGTTGCCGGCATGGCGTTGACGCCACGCACCCTGGTGGTGCTGGAGGACGGCGCTCAGGTGACGTTTATCGACCAGGTGGCCTCCGCCGATGGCGTCGACGTCTTTGCCAACCCGGTGACGGAGCTCTACGTCGGGCGGGGCGCTCGCCTGCGCTACGTCAACCTGCAACAGCTGGGCAACGGCGCCGCCAACGTCGGCGTGCAGCGGGCCGTCGTCGCCGCGAACGGGCAGTTCAACTCGCTGACCGCCACCCTTGGCGGGCGTTGGCACCGGTCCAATGTGGAGGTCGTGATGGACGGTGAAGGGGCCGAGACCGAGATGCTCGGCATGACCTTCGCCGATGGCAACCAGTTCATCGACCATCACACCTTCCAGGACCACGTCAAGCCGGGGGCGAAGAGCGACCTCCTGTTCAAGGGGGCGCTTAAGGATCACGCGCGGACGGTGTGGACGGGCATGATCCGCGTCCATCCCAATGCCCAGCGCACGGACGCCTACCAGGCCAACCGCAACCTGCTGCTCTCCGGCAACAGCCGGGCCGATTCGATCCCGGGGTTGGAGATCGGCGCCAATGAGGTGCGCTGCACGCACGGCGCCACCGCCGGCCCGGTCGATCCGGAACAGGTCTTCTATCTGATGGCGCGCGGCCTCTCCCGCGATGCCGCCGTGCGGCTGATCGTCGACGGCTTCTACGAGCCGGTGCTGCAGCGCATCACGCTGGCGCCGATCCGGGAGCAGTTGACCCAACTGATCTCCCGTCGCGTGGAGGGGGTCGTCGTTTGACCGGCGGCTGGAGCGGTTGTTGCGGGGGCCGCGGTGTGGTACCATCCTCACTGCGAACGGGGATGACGCTCGGGTGAAGGGGTTGTTTGGAAGACGACCAATTCACGGTGATGCGGGCCTTTGCGCTCGCGGCCCAGTTCGGGGTTTCTCTGGGAGTCTGTGTGGCGATTGGCGTCTATGGCGGTGAGCAGTTGGATGCCCACTTCCATTCCTCGCCGATCTTTATCTTGGTGTGCATTTTTGCCGGGTTGATCGCGGGGACCGTGAGCGGAATCCAGTTGATCCGGCTCAGTTTGCGACGCGGGGCCAGTTGACGAATCCTGATCTTGCCGTGATCGTGCGGCGCTTCTCTGCCCTGGTGGCAGCCAGTGTGTTGCCGGCCGGGGCAGTGCTTTTGTCGGCCGGCCGCCGGGACGAGGCGCTCGGCCTGTGCTTCGGCGCCCTGATCGGGGCGTTGAACGCGCGGATGCTGGCCCGACGCGTCAATCGGTCGGTGCGTGAGGGTGTGGCGCAAGCCCAGCGGGTGATGCAGCAGGGCATGGGTATCCGCTTCGCGCTGATCCTGTTGGCGTCGGTGGTGATCGTCAAGACGACGCCGGCCGGCATCCCTACCTTTGTCCTCGGGTTGGTCGTGACCATGGCGCTGACGGCCGCGGTCGGGGCGCGGGCCCTGTCTCCGCTCGCCCCCATTTTGAAGAGGAGTTCACAGCAGTGAATCCCGTTACCGTCAACATCACCCTGCTTTTCCAGATCCTCTCGTTCCTGATCGTGGTCTACTTTCTCAATCGCTGGCTGGCGAAGCCGATCACGCGGGTGATGCAGGAGCGGCAGGCGCGCGTGCGCGACGCCCTGGCGGCGGCGGACAAGGCGCGCGAGGAAGCGGCCGCGCAGCAGCAACGGCAAATCGAGGAGTTCAACCAGGCGCGCGCCGAGGCGCAGGCGGTGCTGGCCAGCGCCCGCGCGGCGGCCGATAAGATGGGCGAGGAACGGCTCGTGCAGGCGCGGGCGGAGGCGGACCGCCTGGTGGAGCAGGCGCGGCGCGCGATCGCCCAGGAACGCGAGCAGACCAAGCAGGAGCTGCGCTCGTACGTCGTCGACCTGACGATCGAGGCCTCGCGCCGGGTGATCGGCGCCACCCTGGACGCGGGGGCGCAGCATCAGTTGATCGTCAAGACGGTCGACGATGTCCTGGCCACCGGCAACGGCGCCGCCCGGGTGGCGGGCGAGGCGGCCCATGGCTAGGTTGACCACGCTGCTGGCGGCCGGCGACACGACGCAACAGCCGCCCATCCCCATCGGGGAGCACTGGCTGCAGACCGGCAGCGGCCTACTGGCGATCAACTGGGATACGATCATCCTGACCTGGTTGGTCATCGCCTTGATCGTGGTCCCGCTTCTCATCGTGTCGCGGAACTTCACGAGCGGCGTGCCGCGCGGCTTCCAGGCGGTCTACGAGTTCGTCGTCGAGTTCGTCAACGGCTACGCCGAGCAGAGCCTGGGGACGCGGGCCGCCACGCTCATGCCGCTGGCGTTGACACTCTTCGTCTTCATCCTGATCTCCAACTATCTCGGCCTGATCCCGATCCCCTACCTCAAGTCCCCGACGGCCGATCTGAATACCACGCTGGCGTTGGGGATCTTTACGTTCATCCTCGTGCAGGCGCTGGCCGTCCAGGAGCGGGGCGTCCGCGGCCACACCCGCCATTTCTTCAAGCCGTTCGCGCTGTTCTTCGTCATCAATCTCATCGACGAGTTGGCGCGGCCGGTCACGCTGGCCTTTCGTCTCTTCGGCAACATCGTCGCCGGCGAGATTATGATCTTGATCCTCCAGGCGCTGCTGTACAACGCGCCGTTCCTGCTCTTGTTGCCGATGCCGATCTGGATCGGCTTCAGTATCTTCGTCGGCCTGATCCAGGCCTTCATCTTCATGATGCTCTTCCTGGCCTACATCGGCCTTGCGGTCGAGCACGAGCCGGAAGAGGAGCGTCACGGCGAGCCGCTCGGTACCGCTCCCGCGCAGCCCGAGCATGCCTAGGGTTTGGGCGGCGGCGACCGCGGCACGGGAGGCAGAAGGCGGGGTCGGATCGTGAGGACGGGCATGTAGGCGTTTCGGCGGGCGAGAGGGAACTCGCCGCAGTCCGTCCGTGGGGGCGGGGCGACATCGTGGCAATATAGGAGAGGGGTCTTCGTTCTATGGATATGCAGCACGCGATTCTGCTGGCCGGCGCCTTCATCGGGGCGGGATTGATGTTCGGCCTGGGCGCCGGCGGCGCCGGCATCGGCGATGGCCTGGTGACCTCGCGCACGGTGGAGGGCATTGCGCGCCAGCCGGAGGCGCGTGGCACGTTGCTGACCACGATGTTCATCGGTGTCGGCCTGATCGAGGCGTTGCCGATCATCGCCCTGGTCTTCGCCATCGTGCTCATCTTCGCCACCCCGGGTAAGTAGCGCATGGCGTCTGCCCGGCCGCGTCGCTACGCGGAAGCGTTGTTCGAGATCGCCAGGGAACGGGGCGCGCTGGACGCGTGGGGGCGGGACCTCCATGCCGCCCTGGAACGACTCGGCGGTGAGCAGGTGCTGCATCAATTCGGCAACCCGGAACTGCAGCGCAGCCAGGTGCAGGGGGCCTTGCAGCAGTTGCTCGGCGCTGCCGGCGCACCGGAGGTCCGCAACCTGCTCATGCTGCTGATTCACCGCCGGCAGCTCGGCCAGTTGCCGGCGGTGGTCAAGCGCTATGACGACCTGGTGAACCAGGAGCGGCACATCGAGACGGCGACCGTCACCACCGCGGTGCCGCTGGCGGCGAGTGAAGTGGCGCTGATCCAGCGGCGGCTGGCGGAGCAGCGCCAGGCCAGCGCAATCGTTATCGAGCAGCGGGTGGATCCCGGCATGGTGGGCGGGATTGTCGTCCGGATCGGCGACACGTTGCTGGACGGCAGCGTCGGCGCCCGCCTGGCGACGTTACGCCAGGCGCTGCTGCGCGAAGGCTAGAGCGAGGAGGACGACGATGGCACTCAGTGCCCAGGATATCACTTCTATCATCCGTCGCCAGATCGAGGGCGTCGACCTCCCGGTCGAGCAGACCAGTGTCGGGACGATCGTCCAGGTCGGCGACGGCATCGCCCAGATCTATGGCCTCTCCGGGGCCATGTCCAGCGAGCTGCTGGAATTCCCCCACGGCGTCCGTGGCATCGCGCTGAACCTCCAGGAGGACACGGTCGGCGCGATCGTCCTCGGCGACGACAGCGAGCTGCGCGAGGGTGACGAGGTCCATACTACCGGTCGCCTGGTGGAAGTGCCGGTGGGGCCGGAGCTGATTGGTCGGGTGGTCGATCCGCTCGGCCAGCCGATCGACGGTAAGGGGCCGATCGAGGCGAAATCGATGTCGCCGATCGAGAAGGTGGCCCCCGGCGTGATCACCCGCAAGGCCGTGGCGGTGCCCTTGCAGACCGGCATCAAGGCCATCGACTCCATGACGCCGATCGGGCGCGGGCAGCGCGAGCTGATCATCGGCGACCGCCAAACGGGCAAGACGGCGGTGGCGGTCGACACGATCATCAACCAGAAGGGCGCCGGCGTCGTCTGCATCTACGTGGCGATCGGGCAGAAGACGTCGAAGGTCGCCAACCTGGTGGCAACGCTGGAGAAGCACGGCGCGATGGAGCACACCATCGTCGTCTCCGCCAACGCGTCCGAGCCGGCGTCGATGCAATACATCGCGCCCTACGCCGGTTGCGCGATGGGCGAATACTTCCGGGACAACGGGAAAGACGCGCTGATCGTCTACGACGACCTTTCGAAGCATGCCGCCGCCTATCGCCAGGTGTCGTTGCTGCTGCGCCGGCCGCCGGGGCGCGAGGCGTTCCCCGGCGATGTCTTCTATCTGCATTCTCGCCTGCTGGAGCGCGCCGCCTGCTTGAGTGAGGAAGAGGGCGGCGGCACGTTGACGGCGCTGCCGATCATCGAGACCCAGTTGGGCGACGTGTCGGCCTATATCCCGACGAACGTGATCTCCATCACCGACGGCCAGATCTACCTGGAAGCCGACCTGTTCTACCAGGGCCAGCGCCCGGCGGTCAATGTCGGCCTCTCCGTGTCGCGGGTCGGCGGCAAGGCGCAGATCCGCGCCATGCGCACCGTCGCCGGCACGCTGCGGCTGGACCTCGCCGCCTTCCGCGACCTCGCCGCGTTCGCCCAGTTCGGCTCCGATCTCGACGCCGCCACCCGCTCCCGCATCGAGCAGGGCCAGCACATGACCTACGTCCTCCGCCAGCCGCAATACCAGCCGATGGCCGTCGAGCACCAGGTCGCTATCCTCTATGTCGGCGTCAACGGCTACCTCAACGACGTGCCGCTGGACAAAGTCGGTGCCTGGGAAACCGGCTTCCACCAGTATATGGACGCCCAGGGCAGCGCCATTATGCAGGCGATCCGGGACACGAAGGCGCTGTCGCCGGAGCTGGAGGCCCAGTTGAAGCAGGCGATTATCGACTACAAGAAGATCGCGTAGGAGGGAACGTGGCCAGCCTACGCGATATTCAGCGGCGCATCCGGAGCGTTCGGAATACGCAGCAGATCACGCGCGCCTTTCAGCGCGTGGCCTTCAGCCGGCTTCGCGTCGCGCAGGCGCGCACGCTGGCCTCCCGCCCCTATGCCGAGGCCATGCGCGAGGTCCTGCGCAGCTTGCCCCGGGTGACGGGGAGCGAGCGGGATGCCTTGCAGGAGCAGCGCCCGGTCGCCAACATCCTGGTCGTGCACGTGACACCCGACCGCGGCCTCTGCGGCGCCCTGCCCGGCAACATCAATCGCCTGCTGGCGCGATTCATCACCCAGCACTCGGAGCCGGTCAGCGCCATTGCGACCGGCCGGCGGGGTCGCGACTTCGTGCTGCGGAGCGGGCGCCATCTGGTCGCCGACTTCTCCGGGATGGGCGATGCCCCCAGCGCCGCCGACGCCGCCAGCGTGGCGCGAGCGGCGATCGACGAGTTCCGCGCCGGTCGCGCCGACGCGGTGTACCTGACCTACACGCGGCTGATCAGCACGATGCGCCAGGAGCCGGCCCTCATTCAACTGCTGCCCGTGGCGCCGGCCGAGGAGCAGCAAGAGGACAGGCGCCCCAAGGCGCAGTACGAGTTCGAACCCGAGCCGGGCGAAGTGCTCCAGGCCCTGCTGCCCCGCTACGTGGAGATGCAAATCTACCAGGCGCTGTTGGAATCCAAGGCCAGCGAGCAAAGCGCGCGCATGGTCGCCATGCAGAACGCCAGCGACAACGCCGAGGACCTCGTTGCGTCGCTGACGCTGAGCAGGAACAAGGCGCGCCAGGCCGGCATCACCCGCGAACTCGCCGAGATCGTGGGCGGGGCGGCGGCACTGGAGCAGGGGTAGAGGGACATCCGGGAGGGGCTGGCACATTACCCGGCGACTTCAGTCGCCGGGCCGAACTACCCTGGTAAGCTTTAGTCATGCCAGTCCACCCGACCATCTACCTGGACCACGCCGCCACCACTCCGCTCGACCCGGCCGTGCTGGAGGTCATGCTGCCGTACTTCACGGAGCGCTTCGGCAACGCTTCCAGCGTGTACCGGCTCGGGCGCGAGGCGCGCCGGGCGCTGGATCGGGCGCGCGAGCAGGTGGCGGCCGTGCTGCACTGTCCGCCGGCCGATATCGTCTTCACCAGCGGCGGCTCGGAAGGGGACAATGCCGCGATCAAAGGGGCGGTGTTTGCGCCCGGTGCCCGCGGCCGCCATATCGTGACCTCGGCCATCGAGCACGAGGCGGTGCTGCACACCTGCCAGGCGCTCACCGGGTTCGGTGTGGAGACGACGTACGTGCCAGTCGATCGGTATGGCCGCGTCGTGCCGGAGGCGGTGGCGGCGGCCATCCGTCCCGACACGGCGCTCGTTTCCATCATGCTGGCGAACAACGAGATCGGGACGATCCAGCCCGTCGCCGAGATCGCCGAGATCGCGCATCACCACGGCGCCGTCGTGCACACCGATGCCGTGCAGGCCGCCGGCGCCTTACCGCTGGACGTCCGGGCCCTGGGCGTCGACCTACTGTCCCTGTCTGGACACAAGTTCTACGGGCCGAAGGGGACCGGCGTGCTGTACGCGCGCTCCGGCGTGGCCTGGGCGCCCCAGCAGCAGGGCGGTGCGCAGGAGGCCAAGCGTCGGGCGGGCACGGAGAACGTCGCCGGCATCGTCGGGCTGGCGACTGCGCTCGTGCGCGCCGAGGAGGAACGCGAACGGGAAGCGGTGCGTCTGGCCGCCCTGCGCGATCGGCTGATCCGCGAGGTGTTGGCGCGCATCCCCGAGAGCCGGCTCACCGGCCACCCGACACTGCGCCTGCCGAACAACGCGAGTTTCGTCTTCGAGGGCGCGGAAGGCGAGGCCGCCCTCATGGCGCTCGACGTCCAGGGCATCGCCGCCTCCACCGGCTCCGCCTGCACCTCCGCCTCGCTCGATCCCTCGCACGTGCTGCTCGCCCTCGGGCTGCCCGCGCCGCTGGCGATCGGCTCCTTGCGCCTGACGCTCGGTCGCAGCAACAGCGAGGCCGACGTGGACCGGATCATCTCGGCATTGCCGGCCATCGTGCAGCGCCAGCGCGCGATGCAGTCGCTGGCGAGCGCGTAGAGGAACTGCCTGTCCTCAGCGAAATGGGTGGCACCGGCTATGCGCCTACGGTGTCCCCGTTGGCCGTTCGTCATCGGGCTGCTGAGCAGCGAGGGGAAACGCAATGGATGATGCCAGGAGGCCGGAAGGCACACGTTCGGGGAGTCAGCAGGCAGTAGAGCCCGCGCCGCTGGACGAGGACGACGACACGGCGCCCGTCACCGACGGTCCGCCGTCCATCCCCGAGAGCATCGGGACGCCGGGCCTGACCGGCGTGGTGCAGGAGGGCGGCCGTCCGGTGCGCGCCGGTTCCAGCGCGGATTCGGGGGCGCTGGATTCGAAGGAACGGCTCGGTCCCGTCGGTAGCGCCACACCGCCGGTAGTGAGCAGCGATGCCGTCGCCCAGGTCGGCGCTGCGGGCCAGGCGCCCGTGCGCGAAGCGACCGAGGCGGTGGCGGCGCCGACGTCGGATGAGCAGACGCTCCGGCTGCGCGAGGAGGAACTGCGGGTCAGCAAAGAACGCGTGCAGACCGGTGAGGTGCAGATCCACAAACGCGTGGTGACGGAGCTCCAGACGATGCAGGTGCCGGTCGAACGCGAGGAGCTGGTGATCGAACGCGCGGGCGAAGTCACCGTCGTCGGCGCCGGGGGCAACGTCGAGACGGTCACCGCCCCCGCCTCGCCAACCTGGTGGCAACGCCTGCGCCAACGACCCGCGGCGCTCGTCGGCTCGGCGCTCGCCGTGCTCGCGCTCGTCCTGATGGTCGTCCTCTGGCGCACTGGCCGGATTGGCGGGCGCGGGCAGTAGCTCCGCTTTACCCCTTCAGCGCCGCGTAGTCGTCGGGCGAGTAGTCTTTCGTCGGGTCCCAGTTCGGGAACACCCAGTCGTCGCGCGTCACCTTGGCGCCCTTGGCCTGCGCCGCCTTGATCGCGCGGTCCAGCTCCTTGTTGGAGCGGTCGACCAGGTCTTGCAGCGCCTGTTTGGCGTTGCTGATCTGGCCGGTGTAGATGCCCTGGAGGGTCTCGCCGATGTCGGGCGTCAGGTGGTGCATCTCCGCCTCCGCGACGGAGACGTCCGGATTGCGCACATCCGGGCTGGGCGCGACGCGCAGCTGCTGATCGAACAGCGTCGATGCCTTCGTCTGCAAGGCGTCTAAATGGGCCTGCTGGAGCGCCTGCGGGAAGATCGCCGGATCGCTCACGCCGCCCACTTTGGCAAGCCCGATCTGGTTGGGGAGGGTGCCGAGTTGGTCGAAGAGGTCGCCGGCGACCGCCCCCAGCTTGCTCTTGTTATAGAGCCAGTACAGGTTGCTGCCGCCCGGCGCGTACGTCAACGGCAGAGCGGGGCCGCTGTTCGGCACGGGCTGGCTGGCCACGCCGAACTTGAAGTTCGGGCTCGTCTGTTCCCACTGCGGAATGTTCCAGGGACCCTGGAGGATCATCGCCGCGCTGCCCTGCGGGATCTGAGCGCGGGCCTGGGCGGCGTTCAGGGATAATGAACCGGGGAAGATGCTGCCGTCCGACTTGATCGCCAGGAGCAAATTCATGGCGGCCAGGAACTCGTCGCTGGCGTAGTTGTATTCTCCCGTCTTCCAGTTCATGGCGCCGCCGATCGCGCCGGCCATCTGGGCGAGGTTCTGCACCCAGGAGGTGAATCGCGTCGTGTCCTTGCCCTCCAGCAGCAGCCCGTAGTATTTGCCGTTGCCCTGGGCGGTCAGCTTCTTGGCCGCCTGGCGGAACTCGTCCCAGGTGAAGGGCTTGCTCGCCGGGTCGTAGCCGGCCTTCTGCATGGCGTCCAGGTTGTACAAGGTCAGGGTGTCGTAGCGCATGTTGGAGCTCAGCGGGAAGCTGTAGGTCTTGCCGTTGAACATCGTGATGCCTTCGATGAAGGCGCCGGTCGGGAAGGCTTTCTTCCATTCCGTCATGTTCGGAATGAGGTCATCCAGCGGAGTCACCCAGCCCTGGCTGACGGCCTGCGCACCGGAGATGGCCGGCGGGAGCTGGAAGATGTCCGGGGCGTTGCCGTTCTGGATGCCGAGCGGCAGCACCTGACTGATATTGGCCCAGGGCAGTTCCTGAAAGTCGATGCTGATGTTGGGATGGGCCGCCTGGTAGGCCTTGAAGAACTGGGCCTGGAAGATGCCTTTCGGCCCCGGGCCGCTCTGCAGCCAGTGCAACGTCACCTTGTCGGTGGGCAGGTTGGCGCCGGTGTCGATGATCTTGATGTCCTGGGCGGTGACGGCCGGAACGGCGGTCGGCGCGGCCGACGCAGCACCCGTGGTTGCCGCGGCCTTGGCGGTGCTCGTGGCGGCGGCATTGCTGGCTGCCGTCGTGGCGGCGACGGTGCTGGCGGCGTTGCTGACGGCCGCCGTTGTGGGCGCGGCCGTCGTTGCCGGGCCGTTGGATTCCATCGTCACGCTGACGCTCGTGGCGGCGGCGCCGTTCGCGCCGCAGGCGGCGAGCAGGGCGGTGGCCCCACCGGCCACCAGGAGGCCCAGGACGTAGCGCCGGGGCAGCGACCCGGACGGCCGATCGACAGGACGGGGATCTGACATCGCGTTGCTCTCCTAATGCTATTGCTTGATGGCGCCCGTGACGCCTTCCACGAAGTAGCGTTGCAGGAAGAAGAAGACGACGATGATCGGCATCAGGCTGATCGTCGCCGCCGCCGCCATGCCGCTCCAGTCGGTGAAGTACTCGCCCTGGAAGGCGAACATGCCCACGGCCAGCGTGCGCAGGTCCGGCCGGGATAGGGTCAGCACCAACGGCAGGAAAAAGTCGTTCCAGCTTTGCATGAACTGGAGGATGATCGCCGTCGCGATCACCGGCTTGGTCAGGGGCAGCATCACCCGCCAGAAGATGCGGAAGAAGCCGGCGCCGTCCACGATCGCCGCCTCCTCCAACTCCTTCGGCAACTGGCTGAAGAAGCCGGTGAACAGCAAGATCTGCACGATGTGCGCGCTGCCGCTCTCGCCGAGGATGACGCCCCAGAGCGAGTTGGCCAACCCCAGCTTGTTGATCAGGGTGAAGACGGGGATGATCGTGTAGCCCTCGGGGAGGAAGACGTGGGCGATGAAGAGGCCGATGATGATCCGCTTGCCGGGGAAGGCGTAGCGGCCCAGGACGTAGCCGATCATCGCCGAGCTCACCACCACGATGGCGATCGAGGCCACGGTGATGATGACGGTGTTGAAGAAGTACTGGCCGATCCGCGCCTGCGTCCAGGCCCGCGCGAAGTTGTCCCAGTGCCAGGTGTGCGGGACCAGGTTGAGGCCGGAGAAGATCTCCGTCGTCGACTTGAGGGCGGCCGACACCATCCAGAGGAAGGGATAGATCCAGAAGAAGCAGATCGGGATCAGGATGATGGTGGTGACGGCAAGGCGGACGTTGGTGGGGGAGAGCAAGCGGTGTTGGGTGCGCGTGCGCTCCAGTTTGCTCCCGGAAAGCGGGAGCGTTGCGCTCAGCTTCACCGGACGGCTCCTGTTCATCACACCCTTCCTGCCCCCAGACTCTGGCGAGACTCGTTCGCCTTTTTGGCGACCAGCCCTTGGATCAGCGCCACACCGAGCACGCAGACACCAAACCATACCGCAGCCGCGGAGGCATAGCCCAGACGTGGCACCCCTTCCGTACCGCCGAAAGCGGTGCGGTAGATGTAGACCTCCATCACCTCGCTGGAGAAGAAGGGTCCGCCGCCCGTCATGGTCTGGACCAAGGCGAAGACGTGCAACGCGCCGGCGACGGCCAGGATCAGGATGATGGCGGCGAAGGGGAGGATGATCGGGATGGTCAGGTAGCGGATGAGCGCCCAGCGCCCGGCGCCGTCCATCTTCGCCGCCTCGTAGAGGTCGGCCGGCACGATCTGCAGCGCCGCCAGCCAGTACATCATCTGGATGCCGAACGACTTCCAGATGAAGACCGCAACGATCGTCCAGAGGGCGGAGTGCGGGTCGCCCAGGAAGTCCAGCGGCTTCGGGAGGAGGTGGACGTCGATCAAGGCGCGGTTGATCGGTCCGTTGGCCGGGCTGAAGAGGAAGGTCATCACGATGCCGTCGATGGCGGCGGTCGTCACCACCGGCAGGAAGAAGAGGGTCCGGAAGACCGGCGCCAGGCGCAACAGGCGGTCGTTCAGGATGATGGCGACGATCAGGCTCAGCACCAGCTTGATCGGCACGGCGGCGAACATGAAGAGGAACGAGCGCAGGAAGGCGTGCCAGAAATAGGTGTCGTGGATCACCTCCTGGTAATTCGCGAGGCCGATGAAGGTGACGGACGACGTGAATCCCGACCAGTCCAGCAACGAGAAGTACCAGGAAGCGATCGTCGGGTAGAAGCTGAAGGCGCAGGCGAGCAAAAGGCTTGGCGCCGCGAACAGGTAGCACCAGCGCGCCTTCCAGATCCGCTGCCCCAGCGTGCCGCCCTGGCCGGCCCGCCCGGTCCCGGCCACCTTGCCCCACCGCTTCGCCGCGCCTATGGCCATGGGGAAGCTCCTATACGTTCCTGGCTGCGATTGCGATCGGCGGCCCCATGGACAGGACTGCGGTCCAGAGCAATCGTTGCATTTCCGGGCGCATCGTTGCAGAGCACAGCAGTGCCGTCTTTGGGGCCGCCGATCACAATCGCGGCCTTGCTAATCGCCATTTACAACTCCTTCGCGTGCGCGGCCGCCAACCGGTCGGCCCAGGCGGTGCGGCCGGTGGCGCGCAGGCGTTCGACATAGGCCGGCAGGTGGCCGCGCGTGTGCAGCGGGCCGCCTTCCTGGATTACCGTCCACATCGGGTCCTGGCCGTGCGTGGCGGTGGTCATCATCTGACCGTACCAGGTGTCCAGCATCGTCAGGGCCGCGCCGACGAGGTCGGGGCGGTCGGGGGCCAGGTCGTGCTGCTCGTGCGGGTCGGCGGCCAGGTCGAACAGCAGGTGCGCCGGGAAGCCGTGGTAGCCGTCGTGGTAGGAGCGCATGAAGAGGTAGTGATCGAAACGCACCGACCGCTGGCAGGCCCAGGCGCCCTGGGAGACGACCAGGTAGTCGCGGCCACCGGCCCGGCCCTCGCGGAAGCTGGGGGCGAAGCTAGCGCCGTCCCAGATCGCCGGCACCTTGCCACCGGCGAGTTCGATCAGGGTCGCCGCGACGTCCGGCGCGTAGTGCAGGCCGGGATCGACGCGACCCTGCTGGGTATCGGTGACGCCGGGCCAGCAGAGGATGCCCGGCACGTGCGTCGTGAACTCGTCGGCGGTCTGGTGATCGCCGTAGATGTTCAACTCGCCCAGGCATTCGCCGTGGTCGGAGGAGAGGAAGATGGCGGTATCGTCCAGGACGCCCTGGTCGGCGAGGGCGTTGAGCAACCGCCCGACGTGGTCGTCGGCGTAGCGCACGCCCGTGTCGTAGCCGTCGAATACCCGGCGTACATCCGCCATCGAGGCCGCCTCACCGGGCTGGCGGGGAAGGCGGGGGTTGGGACGGGAGTCGTAGCCCAGGATTTCGCGGGCGGAGTGGGGACCGACGCCGGCCCAGTGTTGCCGGCGCACCTCCTCGGTCAGCCAGGCCGGCAGCGGCTCGTCGCGGAACGGCTCGCCGTAGGCCTCCGGCGTGCGGTAGGGCGTGTGCGGGTCCCAGAGGTTGACGTGCAGGAACCAGTTGTCCTGGCCGGCGTTGCGGGCGAGCCAGTCCAGGGCCACCGGCGTCACCTCGTCGGCCCGCTCGCCGCCGCTCCGGCCGGTGTTGTAGATCTCGTTGAAGTTGGCGTACCAGTGCCAGGCGGCGTGGCGCTCGCCGAAGGGGCTGACCGTCACCGTGCGCAGGCCCGCCTGGCGCAGGCAGGCCATCCAACTGGTGCGGCCAAGCGTCGATTTGAACTGGCGGCCCGTGCCCTCGATGAACGGGTCGGCGGCGGCGCCGCCGTGGTTGATGACGCCGGTGTGGATGCCGAAGCGGCCGGAGAAGAGCGCCGTGCGGCTGGGCAGGCAGGGCACGTCGGTGGCGTAGCAGTTGTCGAGCCGCACCCCGCGTTGGGCCAGGGCGTCGATGTTGGGACTGGTTCGGCGGTGGTAGCCGTAGCAGCCGAGGTGGTCGGGCCGGAGGGAATCGATGTCGATGTAGAGGACGCGCACGAGTGTTTCTTTCCTTTCGGGAAACGTCAGGCCACGATGTCGTGGCGATCAGGCAAGGGGGCGCGGAAGAATTCGCGCAGGGCCAGCGTCGCCGCGCCGATCACGGGTGCGTCCGGCAAGGCGGCGACTTCCAACCGAAAGTTCTCCCGCATCACGGCCATCGCGCGTCGCTGGACCTCCTGGCGTACCGGCCCGAGCAGCAGGTCGCTGGCGCGGGCGAGATCGCGGCCAATCAAGATCAGCTCGGGGTCGAAGGCGTGGAAGAGGTTGGTCATTGCCGCCGCCAGGTGACGGGCGACATCGGCCATAATGCGAGTTGCCAGGTCATCGCCGGCGCCGGCGGCGGCGATGACGTCGTCCAGCGTCAACCGATCGGCGCTGCGGGCGCCGGCGCGCAGCGCCGACGGCTCGCCGGACATCAGGGCGGCGCGCACCGCCGCGAGGACGCGCGGCACGGCGACGTACATTTCCAGGCAGCCGTAGTTTCCGCAGGCGCAGCGCGGCCCGGCCAGATTGACGCTCATGTGCCCGAGCTCGCCGGCCAGGTCGTGCGCGCCGTGGTAGAGGTCGCCATCGAGCACCAGCCCGCCGCCGACCCCGGTGCCGACCGTCAGCAGCGCGAAGTTCGCAATGCCCTGCCCGGCGCCGAACCAGAGCTCGGCCAGGGTGCTGGTGTTGCCGTTGTTGTCGAAATAGGTGGGGAGACCGAAGCGGGCGGCCACCTCCTGGCGCAGGGCCAGGCCGTCCCAGGCGCCGTAGGCCGGCGGCGCCAGGTAGCGGCCGCTGCTGAAGCTGACCCGACCGGGGGCGCCGATGCCGATGCCGACCAGCGCCTGGCGATCGGGGGCGGGCAGGGTGGCCAGCAGCCGCTGCACCATGGCCCCAACCGTGGAGAGCACGACCGCACCGTCCAACCAGGGCCCGGCCGGCTCGGCGAACCGTTCCATAATTCGTCCGGACAGGTCGACGATGGCGCCGGTGATCGAATCACGGGCCAGATCGAGGCCCAACGTCAACCGGGCGGACGGATTGACTTCCAGGAAGATCGGCCGCCGTCCGACCCTCGACGTCCCCTGGCCGGTCTCTTCGACGAGTCGGGCCGCCAGCAACTCTTCCACGATATTGGTGACCGTCGCGGCGTTCAGGCCGGTCTGCCGGGCGAGGTCGATGCGCGCGATCGGCCCCACGTCTCGGACTATGCGGAAGACCGTTGATCGGTTCCGCAGCTTGACGGCCCGATGGTTGATGCCACGGTAGGTTTCGGCCACCGTCAACGCTGCTACCGTCCTGTTCTGAACCCTCGCTCGGCTCGGCAATAATAGGTTGATGGACAGGTTAAATCAAACGCTGGCATACTGCGTCTGGCTAGCCCATTCGGGGGGCGCCGTCGGAACAATCCGGAACAGGTTGCTTGGCGCGACAAACCAATGATGTTGAAGCCCGGTGCCTCGTCCGGACGACGGCTCGGTCGCACGGGGTTGCTTGTCCGGTCGAGCGTGCCGGAGGTGCGGGGAGTGTTAGGTACATGTTGCTATGATCTGTTGCCATATGGAGTGCGTGACGCGCGGATGGCCCGGCGTCAGGAGGGAGCAGCGATCGTGGCTACCGTCGATACCTACGCTCTGGCCCCGCGCTTTGGGAAGTACCTGCGGGTGACCGACGTCACCGATGCCCTGGATGCGGTGGGGCGCGCCGATCTGACCCTGCTCGATCCCGCGATCCGTCCCCTCTGGTTCGGCATGAAGTTCTGGGGACCGGCCGTCACCATGCGGGTGGTCCCGACGAACCAGCGCATGCCGGTGCTGACGCGGGAGGAGGCGCGCCGCTCCCACGGCATCTGGAACGAGATGACCGGTCGCGGTCTGCGCCTGCAGGAACACGTGCGGCCCGGTTGTGTGGTCGTCACTTCCACCAATGGCGCCCGGGAAACAGGCTACTGGGGGTCGAACAACAGCATGGGGATGCAGGCGGCGGGTGCGGTGGGCATCGTCACGGAAGGGCAGTGCCGCGACACCGATGAAGTCATTCTGCAACGATCGCCGGTCGCTTGTCGTGCTATCGGACGCACGATCATTCCCGGCCGCGTGGAACTCGTCGACCTCGAAGTGCCGGTCGGCTGCGGGGGCGTGTTGGTGCGTCCGGGCGACATCGTCGGCTGCGACTGGGATGGCGTGATCGTCGTGCCCCAGGAACTTGCGGCGGAGGTGCTGGCAATCGCCGCCCACATTGCCATTGACGACAAGAAGGGGCGCCGCAAGCTCTACGAACGCCTCGGTAAGGCGCCCGACGAGACCGTCGACGCCGCCGCGGCGGAGCGGTATTACCGGGACATCTTGTGAGCGCC
>JAICXR010000034.1 GCA_025980355.1 Chloroflexota bacterium
CCACCTCTTCAAAGCGGAGACGGGCAATTCGGTGCTGGATACGTTGCTCCAGATGCGCTTGCACCAGGCCGCCCGGTTGCTGACCTACACCACGCATGACATTGGCGAGATCAGCAGGGCGGTCGGCTTTCGCTCGCCTTTCTACTTCAGCCGCCAGTTCCGCCGCCGTTTCGGCATGAGCCCGAGCCAATACCGTAATGCTGCATCCCTCACGTGATGATGGTGCTGGTGAACCCTCGAATGAACGTGCAATGCCCAAGGACCAGGAGATAAATCTCCTGGCTGAACCGACGAAGCCCCTGCGGGGCTGCTCCCTTGGAGCACCACAGCGAGAATCTGGCCGCATCGCAGGGGCTTCGTCGGTTCAGCCGGACGCTGAAGCGTCCGGCTCCGCTATCCCTTGATCCCCGTGATGCTGATCCCCTCCACGAGCGTCTTCTGCGTGACGTAGAACAGGACGATGACGGGCACGATGGTGACGGTGGTGGCGGCCATCAGGTAGGGCCAGGCGAGCTTCTCCACGAAATCGCTCCGGAAGAGTTGCAGGCCCAGGGCCACCGGGTATTTCGTCTGGTCGTTGAGGTAGATGAGCGGCCCCAGGTAGTTGTCCCAGGCGCCCATAAAGGTGAACAGCCCGACCACGGCGAGGGCGGGCTTGGAAAGCGGCAGGATGATGCGCCACAGGATGCCGAGTTCGGTGGTCCCGTCGATGCGCGCCGCTTCGGAGAGCTCCTGCGGGATGCTCAAGAAGAACTGGCGCAGTAAGAAGATGAAGTAGGCGCTGCCGAAGAAGGCCGGCACGATCAGCGGCTTATACGTATCGATCCACCCGAGGTGCTTGAAGGTGATGAACAGTGGCACCATCGTCACTTGATAGGGGATCATCATCGTCGCCAGGCAGATCGCAAAGAGGACGTTGCGGCCCTTCCAGCGCAGGCGCGCAAATCCATAAGCGGAGAGGCAACAGGCAAGCAACTGGCCGACGACGCTGAGGCCGGCGTAGCGCAACGAGTTCAGGAAGAAGAGACCGAAGGGCTGGGCGCGCATCGCTTCCGGGTAGTTGAGGAAGCGCATCGGCCAGGGAATCCAGATTGGCGGGACGTGATAGGTCTGCGCGTCGTTTTTGAGCGACGTCGACAGCATCCAAATCAACGGCAGGACGAAGACCAAGGCGAGCGCCAGCATGCAGAGGTAGAAGACGCCGCGGCGGATCAGGTCGCCAACGTCGAATTCGGCTCTGGCGCCTCGCGCCGTCGTCGTCGCTAACGACTTGGGGAAGACCGCCTGGCTCATCGTTTCATCCTTCTGCTCGTGGCATCGCCGGCCGCGTTAGTCCGCCTGCCCGCCATAATGCACCTTGGCGCCGCCGGTACGGAAGATCACCACGGTGAAGATGACGATGATGACAAACAGCACCCAGGCCATGGCCGAGGCGTAGCCCATCTTGAAGAACTGGAAGGCGTTCTGATACAGATACACGCTGTACAGGTTGGTGGCGTTATCGGGGCCGCCTTGCGTCAGGAGCCAGGGCAGTGTGAAGTATTGGAACGTGCCGATCATGGTGGTGATGGCGACGAAGAGGATGGCCGGGGAGGACATCGGCACGGTGACGTTCCAGAACTGCTGCCAGCGGTTGGCGCCATCGACCAGCGCTGCGTCATACAGGGCGCGCGGTACGTCTTGCAGCGCCCCGAGGAAGATCAGGATGGAACTGCCGCTGGCCCAGACGTTGATGATGATGAGGGAGATCTTGGCGAGGCCGAGCGCCGACAGCCAGGGAACGGCCGGGATGCGAAAGGTAGCCAGGATGTTGTCGATCAGGCCGTAGTTCGGGTTGTACATCCAGAGCCAGACCATCGCCGACGCCACCGCCGGGACGATCGAGGGGACGAAGAAGGCCGTGCGAAAGAGCCCGCGGAAGCGCATCTCCTGGTTGAGGAGGTTCGCCAGCAGGAAGGAGGCGATCAGCACCGCCGGCACGCCGATGACGACGAAGTAGAGGGTGTTGCCCAGCACGGTCTGGAACAGGTTGTCGTGCCTGAACAGGTTGACGTAGTTGGCCAGCCCGATGAAGCGCGGCGAGTTGAGCACATCGTAGGCGGTAAAGCTGTAATACAGGGAGGCGAGAATGGGGTAGGCGGTCCAGAAGAGGAAACCAAGGAACCAGGGCAACACGAAGAGCATGCCAACGCCAAATCGACGCCACTCTCGCCGCGTCGCCGCCCGGCGTCGCGCCAGCGTGGTGGCGGGGGTCAGTACGGCCATGGGCGTTGCCTACCTTTCTTTGGTGCGGCGGAGAAGGCCCTCTCTCCTGACCGCTCCCCCAGCCTTGCGGCAGGGATGGCGACGGCAGAGAGGGCCTTCGCCGGCGGTCACCCGTTCGGGAACTGTTGCTGGAGCTGGTTGGTGACGTTTTGCTGCAGCTGCTGCAGCGCGTTCGCCGGCTGGGCGCGGCCGTAGATGACGTCCTGCTGCACTTTGCCCCACTGCTGGCCGCAGTAGTTCTCGATGGGGTTCGACGGCATGCCATACAGCTTGTCGGCGCTCTTGACGGAGTTCACGTAGAAGTCAAGGCCCTTGTACTTGCTGAAGTCCACCTTCTTGAGGAAGGACTGACGGGCGCCCAGCCAGCCGGTGCCGTCGAAGATCGTCTGCTCGGCGGTATCGCTGACCAGGAACTCGATGAGCTGGAAGGCGTCGTCGGTGTTCTTGGCGCCCTTGGGGATGAAGGCTTGGTGGCCGACCAGCGTCTGGAACTTGAAGCCTTTCTCCGAACTGGGCACCGGCGCCCAGGTGTAGGCGAAGCTGCGATCGGGAGAGCTATGCGCCAGCTCCCCCGGCGCCCAATAGCCGTTGATATTGATATCCTCGACGCCCGAGGGCATTGCCGCCGTCGGGCTCTCCGTCCAGGTGCCGTAGCTGTTGTGGAAGCCGGACACGGCCTGGGCGCCGCCGGCGATGTCGTAGATCTTCTTCAGGATCGTCAGCCCCTCGGCCAGTTGCGAGTTATCGAAGTTGAACTTGCGGGTCTGCTCGTCGTAATAGTCCACCTTCCACGCCTGGGCCCAGTAGAACGGGTTGCTGCCGCCGAAGCTGCCACCCATGGCGTCCAGCGGGTCGATGCCCAGGACCGAGATGCTGCCATTGCCGGCCTTCTGGGTGAACTGCTGCTGCATCTGCGTCAGGGTATCCCAGTCGTAGGGAAGGTTGTTCGGGTCGACGTTGAACTTCTGGAGGTTGGTCATATCGAAGCACAGACCATAGCGAGCGAACGCCTCGACCGCCGGGATGCCGTAGATCTTGCCCTTGTAGCTGGCGTACGACCAGTAGGCATCGGGGATATCGGCCTTCAGGGCGGTGCCATCGACGGTCGACTTCGCCACCATGGCGTCAAGGGCCGTTCCGGCGCCGCGGGCCCAGAACTCCGGGTAGGGGGCGTTGCCTACGGCAACGTTCGGCGGGCTGCCCCCGGCGATGGCGGTCAGCAACTTGGTATTGTTGTCGGCGGTCAACCAGCGGACGTTGAAGCCGGTCAGCGCTGTGGCCATCTTGGCGTTTAGACTCTGCCAGGTCGAGATCGCCGTAGCGCCGCCCCAGCCATACCAGAGGTCGAGCGTCGTCGCCGCCCCCTTGTGCGTCTCGCCGGCCGCCGGCGTCGGCGTGGGCATGGGGGCGCTCGCCGCGGCGGCCGCGGACGTGGTGGAGGCGGTCGTCGTCGCCGCCGCGGACGTCGTGCTGGTGGCAGGCGCCGACGTCGTGGTGGCCGCCGCCGACGTGCTTGCGGCCGCCGCGGTGGTGCTCGTCGCGACGCTGGCAGAGGTCGCCGCGGCGACGGTGGCCGACCCGGCGCTGCTGCCGCTACCGGTGGCCGTGCCGTTGGCGCCACAGGCGGCCAGCAGCGCCGTGCCGAGCGGCAGGGCCGCGGCGACCCGCAGCAGATGGCGACGCGAGTACCTGCTCCCCGAACTGGACATGTCCGACTCCTTTCCTACGATTTCGGGCCGTTGCAGCGGCCCTCCGTTATTCCCTGGCGCCCGTGATGGTGATGCCCTCGACAAAGGCCCGTTGGGCCAGGAAGAAGAGGCCAATCACGGGCAACATGACCACGGTGGTTGCCGCCATGAGATACGGCCAGGCCAGGTGCTCGACGAAGTCGCTCTTGAAGAGCGCGAGCCCCACGGCCAGCGGATACAGGCGCTGGTCGTCGAGGTAGATCGATGGCCCGAGGTAGTTGTCCCAGGTGGCGAGGAATTCGATCAGGGCAACGACGACGATAGCCGGTCGGGCCAGCGGGACGATGATCCGCACGAGGATGCCGACCTCTGAAGCGCCGTCGAGGCGGGCCGCTTCGGTCAGCTCCTGGGGAATCGTCATGAAGAACTGGCGGAGCAAGAAGACGTAGTAGGCGCTGCCGAAGAAGGCCGGCACGATGAGCGGACGGTAGGTATTGACCCAGCCGAGATACTTGAAGGTAATGAAGAGGGGGACCATCGTCACCTGATAGGGGATCATCAAGGTCGTCAGGCAGAGCGCGAACAGAAGATCGCGCCCCTTCCAGCGCAGCCGCGCGAAGCCGTAGGCGGCGACGGAACAGGACAGCAACTCGGCCATCACCGTCGTCGCGGAATACTGCAGGCTGTTCAAGAAGTAGAGTCCGAACGGCTCGGCCTGCAGCGCCTCGGGATAGTTGGCAAGGCGCGGCGGCCAGGGCAGCCAGAGCGGCGGCACGTGATACGTCTGGGCGTCGTTTTTGAGTGAGGTGGAGAGCATCCAGAGGAGTGGCAGAAAGAACAGCAGCCCGAGCAGCACGATCAGCAGGTAGAAGCCGGCACGACCAAGCGGCCGGCGAAAGATCGAGACGCCGGACTGCCGGAGTCGCCACCGGTCCGGCATGAAGACATCGACCGCGGCCGCGCGCACGTCGTCCTGAAGCCTTCCTGGAGAAACCGCTACCGATTGTACAGGAAAGGGACCCACACATCATGGCAGGCATGGTGGGCGTGGCCATTACGCTGCTTACCATGCACTTCCCCAACCGTGAACCTGGCTATAATCAAGATGGGTACGTTGGGCGGTCTGCTCGCCGTTGGAGTAATCGCCCCGAAGGATACAGGGGCGATCACGCTGTTACGAGACGTTTCGTCGCATAAAGGTCGCATGCACGTACCAATTCTTCACAGGGCGCCGGGAAGGACACGATGCGCATGGAGGCGACGTCGCCCACGCTGCCGGCAGCGTTTGAGGAACTTGTGCGTGACGCCTTGTTACACCTCTACGACCCTGGCCACCTCCACACCCATCCACTGCTGTCGTACCTCCTGAACGGCCAGGCGGAAGCGTTACCGCGCGGCAAGGCGCTGCGCCAGGAACTCTTGGATGCGATCGAGGCGCTGCGCCCCGGCCCCGGCGTGCCGGCCGTTTCGCGGGCATGGCGGGCGTACCACATCCTCGAGCTGCGCTACATCGAAGGGCACGACGTGGTAGACGTCATTGATCAGGTGGCGCTGAGCAAGAGTCAGTACCACCGAGAGCACCAACGGGCCCTGCAAGCTGTCGCGTCCTTGCTCTGGGAGAAATGGGAGGTCGGCCCCCCCTTGCTGAATAGCGCGCCTGTCCCAGCCCCTCCGCCATCGGAAACACTGGCGCGCACGGAGGCCCAGCACCTTCTCCATGACGTTGGCGTCAGCTCAATTGATGTTAAGGCGGTGGCGGAAGGGGTGGTGCGCTTGCTCCAACCGCTCTGTGCCCAACGCCGGGTGGAGGTGCGCCTCTCCATCGCCGAGGGTCTCCCCGGGCTCTGGGGTGACCGTGTGGCCCTCCGGCACGCCCTGCTCACCGTGCTGACGCAAGCAACCCACCGAGCGGAGGGGCGACATTTGCAACTCAATGCCAGCTCCCTGGGACGGCGGATCGAGCTCGTGTTGTCGGGAAAGCTGGTCGGACGCGACGAGGCTCCGCCGTGGGACCTGGCGGAGAGTCTCCCGTTCGTGGAGGCGCTCGGCGGGCAGTTGACCTACCTACCGGCGGCCTCCGTCCAGGCCTGGCAAATCCGAATGACCTTCCCGGTCGACGACCGGCCGACGTTACTGGTGGTTGACAACAATGTCGATTTCATCCGGCTCATCGAACGCTATCTTGCCGGTCAGGGGTGGCGCTTGGTAGGGGCGCCTGACGTGGCGCAAGCCTATGCGCTGGCCACGCAGCGTCGACCGCGGGCGATCCTGCTCGACGTCGTTATTCCCGGACGGGACGGCTGGGAGCTCCTGCAGGACCTGAAAAGGGCGCCGGCTACTCACGACATACCGGTTGTCATTTGCTCGGTCTTGCATGAACCGGACGTGGCCATTGCCCTCGGCGCCGCCGCCTATCTCCGTAAGCCGATTAGCCAGTTTCAGTTACTGGAGATGCTGGAATCCTTAGGTACCGCCGCGGCGGTTCGAGGCTCTGCACCAGCGCTTCAATCGCCCGACAGACCTCGTCAAGGCGCAGGCCCTCGGGCTTGAGTAGCGAGAGCGTCGTGCCGAGGGCAAGCTCTCCCGCGAGCTGTTCTTGGGCCGATACCATAATGACCGGCGCCTCTTCCATCCCACTCACTTGTTTCAGCCGCCCAAGGATCTCCACGCCGCCGGCGCCGGGCAGCACGAGATCGAGGAGTATCAGGTCAGGATGGCGTGATCGTGCCGTGGCGAGCGCCTCCTCGCTGGTATGCGCGCTCCAGACGGTGTAGGTGTCCGGGTCGGTCCGCGAGCGCAGGAAGCGCCGCACCAGCCGGACGAACTGGGGGTCGTCGTCGATCACCAGCAAGGTCCGGATCGGCTGTGGCAGACGACGAATGGCAGCAAGGAGGTCGGCACGTTGCACTGGTTTGCTGAGATAGGCGGCCACGCCGAGGCCGGCTGAGAGCCGCTCCGGCTTGGCGAGCGGCAGGCCAAGCACCGGTACCGGACTCGACAAGCAGCTGGCCGGATCGAAGCTGCCCTGATCGGCCAGGATCGCCAGGGCGCGAAGTTCGGTCGCCAGTTCCTGCGCTGAGGGCAGGTCCTCGGCCACCGCCAGGCGGTAACCGGGTAACTGGCGCCGGAGCACGTGGGCGAACTGATCGCCGGCGCCGGCCAGCACCAGCACGCGGTCGCCGTGCCCGGAAAGCCAGCCCAGGTCTGTCGGTCGGAGCGGATCGTAGGGAGCGTCGACCAGATTGATCGGTAGCGTAAACCAGAAGGTCGTCCCGGCGCCAACCCGACTTTCCACGCCCATGGTTCCCCCGTGGAGCTCGACGAGCCGCTTGCTGATCGGTAAGCCAAGCCCGTACCCCTGCTGGGGAGAGCCGTGGGACGGCCCAGGCTCACCCTGGTGGAACTCGTCGAAGACGCGCGGCAGGTCCATCGAGGCAATCCCTTTCCCGGTATCGATCACGCGCACCAGCACATAGTCGTCCTCCAGCGTGGCGGAGATGGCGATGCCCCCATGCTCCGTGAAACGGGCAGCGTTGGTGACCAGATTGAGGAGCACCTGGCGAATACGCAGCCGGTCCAGGCTGATCAGCGGCAGTTCCGGCGCGACCGTTAATGACAACTGCAGGCCCTTGGCATGGACGTATTCGCGGACCAGATCCGCGGCGTCGCCGATCGCCTGACCCAAATCGACCGGCTCGCGGGCCAGCGCGAGTCGCCCCGCCCCAATGCGAGCGAGGTCGAGCACGTCATCGGTCAGCGTCAACAGGTGCTTGGCGCTGCGATAGATGGCGTTGAGGTCGCCCCGATACTCCGGCGGCAGTGGCGCGCCGTAGCTCTCCGGCGAAGTGACGACCATCTCGCTAAAGCCGACGATCAGGTTGAGCGGTGTCCGCAGCTCATGACTGATGTTGGTTACGAACTCCGACTTGGATCGCTCAGCAGCGTCCGCCGCCTTCCAGGCGACTTCGAGCGCGGCGTTGGCCTGGCGCAACCGGTAGTAGGCGTCGTCGAGTTGTTGCAAGGCCCGTACAACCTGGCCGCGATGGTGTTGCGCGTCTTCCGCGTTGCGCGACGCCTTCGCCAGGCTGTGCTCCGACCATTCGACGGCAACCACGATGGTGTGGTTCAGCGCGCCGCCGAGCATCCCGGCGAGCAGCATACCGAACGCCGCCTCGCCGAGCAGTCCGCCGCTCAAGAATGGCGGCGCGCCGGCAACGCGCAGCAGTAGCAGCAAGCCCAGAGCGGCGACGCCGACGGCGAGACCGCTGAGCGGCTGCACCAAGGCGACGGCGACGAGCACCGTCAAGGGGTAGAGGAAGGTGAGCAGGGGGGCCTGGAGCAACCACAACGCCGCCGTCACGGTCAGCGTGCCGGCGGTGAGGAAATAGGCGCCAGCGACATGGGGCCATCGCTCGCTGACGAGATAGGTCCCGCCGAGACACAGGCCGACGCAGACCAGCAGGGTCCAGCGCTGCATGAGTGCCGGCAATGACCCGGCGATCGTCGGGTCGAGGATCGGCACGCCGAATTGCCACAGCAGGAAGGCAACCGCCAGCAGGATGACGATGCGGCGCAGCGTCTCCCGCCGAACCGCGGCGATGACGCCAGCGATCTCGCTGCTCGGCAGAGTCCGCCGAGCCGGCAAGCCCCCCATGTCCGCGAAGCCCCACATGCATCGACTGACGAGTAGCAACGTCGCGCTCACGACGTCCATCTGGCCCGCGCCTTCGCCGACCGGGCGTGCCGACGGCGCCACGATGGCCTACCGCGTAGCGTACACCAATCAAGGCGGCCGACGTCGCCGTCTGCTTGGCAGGGTCGGAGCGGTAACGACGGTACGGGTGCTACAGTCATGGCATGGCCACCATCATCGTACCCGACGCCTTTGCCGCGGCGACCGTGTCGCGCGAAGGAGACCCCGGTCGCCGGTGGGTCGCCGCCCTCCCGGAGACGGTAACGACGCTCTGCGCCAAATGGGGCCTATTGGTTGACGGCTCGCCGCTGCACGGCTATCTCGGCCTGGTGATCCCCGTGCGGCGTGGCGACGCGCCTGCCGTGCTCAAGGTTTCCTGGATAGACGAGTCCAGCGCCGACGAGGCGGCTGCCCTCGCCGCCTGGGACGGACGAGGGGCGGTTCGCCTGCTGGAGGCCGATCCGTCGCTCGGCGCGATGCTGTTGGAGCGACTCGATGCCAACCGCACCTTGAACGACGTGGCCATCGAGCGGGCCATTGTCATCGCCGGGCGGCTCCTCCGTCGCCTGGCGATTCCCGCCCCGGCCGGCATCCGGTCCTCGCAAGCCGTGGCGGCGGACTTGGCGAGGAATCTGCTTGGTCGCTGGGAGCGGTATGGTCGCCCGATGCCGCGGCGCGTCCTGGAACAGGCCTGCGAACTGGCGAAGCAATTCAGCGGCGCGGGCGGCGCATTGCTGGTCAACTACGACGTGGTGTATGGTGACGTGCTGGCGAGCGAGCGTGAGCCGTGGCTGGTGGTGGATCCCAAAGTCGTGGTGGGCGACCCTGAGTTCGGCGTTGCGCAGTTGCTGTGGCGCCGTCAGGAGGAGATGGAAGCCCGGGGCGGCCTTCGCCGCTTTTTCCACCTTTTGACCGAGGCGGCCGAACTGGACCCGGCGCTCGCCCGTTCCTGGACCCTGCTGCGCTGTGTCGACTACTGGCTGTGGGCGTTGAGCGTCGGCCTGACGGTCGACCCCGCGCGCTGTGAGCGCCTCATCGATTGGCTCGTCGGCCAGGCGGCGTCGCAATGAGCGAATCCGGCGACGCCTACAGCGACTCCACCGGGCCGGGGCGTCGCCCACGCCGTTCGACGATGGACCCCTGGAGCAGCTCCTGTTCCACCCGCACACCTTCCGTCACCACCGGGTACAGGATGCGGTCGGCCCCGGCTTCGCTGAGACGGCTGCCGAGCCAGACGGGATCGGGATGGAGGGCGATGATGGTGCCGCCGCCGCCGGCGCCCGCCAGTTTGGCGGCGAGCGCCCCGCGCTGCAGGGCGGCGTCGATCAACGCCTCGTTGTCGGGACCGGAGCCGCCGAGGTCGCGCTGGATGGCGTGGTTCTCGGTCATCAGTGCCGCCAGCAATTGCCAGTCTCCCTGGAGGACGGCCTTCTTCCCTTCCCGGGCCAACTGACCGATGCGGACGTAGGCGTCGCGCACCTCCCGATCGCCTTCCAGCCAGCGTTCGCGGATCGGCTTGTGGACCGCGCCGGAGGAGTGGACGACGCCGGTGTGGGCCAGCACGAACGGCAGATGATCGACCTCGCCATTCAGGCTCTCGACCGTGGCGTACGGTTCCTTGCCGACTTCGCGATAGAACTCCTTCTCCCGAAAGTCCATGAAGTTGAGGCCGCCGAACGACGTCATGTAGAAATCCTGGTAGCCGCAGATCACGCCCATGCGGTTCAGTTCGACGGAGCGGGCGACCTCCGCGAACTGATAGCGGTTCCACCGTTTGCCAGCGTAGATGCTCAGCGCCTGCAACGTCGCGCAGACCAGGGCGGACGACGAGGAGAGCCCGGACGCGAAGGGGATATCGCTGCGCACGGTCAGGCGGATCGGCGCGTCGTAGAGATGCAGCTCGGCCAGGCAGGCGCGGGAGATATCGTAGACATCACCCCGCATACTGAGGTCGTCCCGTCCGCCGATCACCAACGCCTTTCCCAGCGAGACCAACGTCAGGCGCTCGTCCGGTTCGACCAGGGCGTAGGCGCGGGGCTCGATGGAACAACTGAGGACGGAGCCGCCGTACATGTCGGTGGGATTGCCGATGATCCCGCACCGACCGGGCGCCGACACGAGGATAGTGTCCGTTTGCGCCATCGCCTAGCCCAGCTTCCGCATCAGGTACTGGCGGAGCAGGTAGCCGTAGCGTTCGTCCGCCAGCGCGAAGTCGACAAAAGCCCGGTAGTAGCTTTCGAAGTTGCCGATGTCATAGCGCTGCTCGCCCTCTTGCAGCTTGACACAGCAGACGCGCTTGCCTTGCTTCAAGAGGATGCGGATGGCGTCGGCTAGCCAGATTTCGCCGCCCTTGCCCGGCATCGTGAGGTCCAACGCCTCGAAGACCTCCGGGCCGAAGACATAGCGGGCGGCAATCGCCAGGTTGCTGGGCGCGGAGCCGCGCGCCGGCTTTTCCACGAGGTCGGAGATCTCGAAGTCGGCGCCAACGCCGTCGATCGGGCGCACCACGCCGTATTTATACGCCTCGTCGGCCGGAACCTCCTCGACGGCGATAGTACAACTGGCCTGCCGGCGGATATGCACGTCGATCATGCGATCCAGCACGCTCTGCCGCCCGGCGCTGCGAATGATGCTGTCGCCGAAAGCGACGACGAAAAGGTCGTCGCCGGCGAAGCGCCGCCCGAGCCGCACGGCGTCGCCATTGCCGGCTTGCGTACTCTGGCGGGTGTAATAGAAGGCGGTGTCGGCCTCGGCGAAGTTGAGCATCTCCACCAGGTCCTGGTTGCCGGACGCGCCCAACCGTTGGATCAGGTCGGGATCGCGGTCGAAATGGTCCTCGATGGACGTCTTCTTGCGCCCGGTGACGAGCAAGATGTCGCGGATCCCCGCCTGCTCCAGTTCCTCCACGATGTACTGCACCGCTGGCTTGCGCCCGACCGGCAGCATTTCCTTCGGTTGCGACTTCGTGACGGGCAACAGGCGGGTGCCCAATCCCGCCACCGGGATGACGGCCTTGCGAACAGTTGGCGCGCTCATGGCGATGTCCTTACACCAGGGCCGCAGACCGCAGTCGCGGCCCTGCCACTCTCGGCTACGTCGGCGTGGTCAGCTCGAACATACTATCAGGTTCGTCGAACGGATAGGCGGAGATCGGCGCCTCGCGCAGAATGGGGGCGAAGGGTGAGGCGGCCTTCGGCGGGGCGTACAGCCTCCGGTCGAGGGTGCGATGGCGCCCGGACCAGTTGCCGGGGCGTTCGACCTGTTGCAGGCCGGTGGCAAAGATGTTGAGTTGGGAGCTGGTGTAGTCGGCCAGATGCAGCGCCGCCGCTTCGAGCGTTTTGGGAACCTGTGGCGACTGCCATTCGTGGCGGCCATGGTGGCTGAGGAGCATGTGCCGGAGGCGAAGGAGCAGTTCCGCCGGCAGGTCGGGCAGGCGGGGACCTAGCTGCGCCAGCATGGCGTCGGCGATGGCGATATGGCCCAGCAAGCCCCCTTCATCCGTCTGCTCGAAGGCGGCCGCCGTGTTGTATTCGCGCACCTTGCCGACATCGTGCAGCAGCGCCGCCGTGACCAGGAGCTCGGCGTCCATCTCCGGGTGGATGGCGACCTGGGCGCGGCAGAGCCGGGCCACCTCCAGGGTGTGCTCCAGCAGGCCGCCGAGGTAGGCATGGTGGACCTGGGTGGCGGCCGGCGCCAGCGCGAACTGGGCAAAGCGTTCGCGGTCGAAGACGGCCTCCAGCAGGGCGCGGAGGCCGCGCTGGCGCACGCTGTTGATCTCGGCGCGGAACTCCCGCGCCATGGTGGCCGGGTCACGCGGGCTGGACGGCAAGAAGTCGGTGAGCTGGTAGTCGCCGTCACTGGTCTGGCTGAGGTGTTCGATGACGACCTGCACGTCGCCGTTATACAACTGGCAGCGTCCCCGGACCTGGACAATGCTGCCCTCGCGGGCGAAGGAATAGAAGCGGTCGGCCTCCTCCCAGGAGACCGCGTTCACTTCGCCGGTCCGGTCGCCCAGGACCAGCGTCATGAAACTGCCGGAGCGGCTGCGATGGGTGCGCATTTGCCGCGAGCGGACCTGAAACGGCGCGGAAAACTCCTGACCGTCGGTCAGGCCACTGATCCAGACTCTGGTCACGCACACTCCGTTGCAACGCCACGTCGGTCGCCCAGGATCACAACGCCATGAGGTCGGGCCCCCAGTTTGCGCATGCACAGTGTTACCGGGAGTGCCGAACATGTCAACTAGGCGGTGATTAGGGCGGGCCAAGTTTCAGGACGTGTACGCGCATGGCGTCGGACAGCTCAAGCACGGCGACACTGGGCGTGGGCAGGCCGCGAGGGTCGACGGCACTCCCCGGGTTGAGGAGGACCAGTCCCGCGGCATTTTCGGCCACCGGGCGGTGGGAGTGGCCGAAGCAGAGCACGTCGAGGCGTTCGGGGAAGCGGGCGGCGGTCCGTTTCCAGGCAACCAGGGATCGGCCGGCATCGTGCACCGCGCCGATCTGCCACGTCCCGACCCGGAGGAGCAAGGTGGCGGGCGTCTCGACGCCCAGCTCGGCCGGATCGACGTTGCCAAGGACAGCGTACAGCGGCGCCCGCTCGCGCAGCGGTTGTAACAGGTCGGGATCGAGGAAATCGCCGCAGTGGAGGTAGGCGTCACACGGCCCCATCCGTGCAATCGCGCCTTCCGGCACTGCGGCGGGCCGGCTGTAGCGGTGCGTGTCGGACAGCACGCCCAAGCGAAAGGGGCGATCCGGCGGGGTGGCCAGGTCGACGACGCGGGGGGCGAAAGGAACGTTCACGGCGGCTGCTCCAGTGCATGAGGGGTCCCCGGTCGTGCGGTACGATGGTAGCAAAGACCGGCCGCGTACGGCGGCGGCCGGTGCGCCCAGGGAGGTTGCTTCGCGCCATGATGCCGTCGCTCCCGGGGTGGCAGGTCGCCCCCCTGCCGGTCATTGGTGCCATCGGCTCGCTCGTGGCGTACCTCTGGCTTTACCGGCGAAGTAAGGGCGATCGGCCTCGGGCGACCTGGTCGGCCTGGCAGGTGGCGTCGTTCTGCGCCGGCGCGATGGTGGTGCTGCTGGCGCTCATTTCGCCGCTGGACGGTCTGGCCGACATCCTCTTTGGGGCGCATATGCTGCAGCATATGGTGTTGCTGGTCGTGGCGCCACCGCTGCTCATGCTGGGCCTCCCCGCCAGGGCAATCCTGCGCACATTCCCACGCCCCGTCCGGCGACTGGTGGTGCGTCCCCTGGCGCGCAGCCGTCCGCTGCATCGCGTCGCCGGGGTGCTCTTCAACCCGGTCACGGTGTTCTGTCTCTTCAATAGCGTCCTCGGCTTCTGGCACGTCCCGGCGGTCTTTGTGGCCGCCCAGGAAACGGAATCGCTGCACGTGCTGGAGCATCTGAGTTTCCTGCTCGCCGGGTGCGTGCTCTGGTGGCTGATCGTCGAACCGTTGCGCGTATGGCCACGGGGGGCGGAGTTGAGCAAAATCATCTTCGTCATCGCCTGCCATCTGCCGATGCTCCTGCTCGGGCAACTGTTCCTGGCCTTCACCAGCTTGCCGCTGTATGCCACCAGCGCGGCCGGGGAGGCGGCCTGGGGCCTCACGCCGCTCAGCGACCAGCGGCTCGGCGGCGGCATCATGTTCGGCCTGGATATGGCCATCACGTTCACCACCATCTCCATCCTTTTCGGCCGTTACCTCAGCGGCCAGGAGCGCCGGCAACGGGCGTTGGACGAAGTGCTCGCCACCAACCCTCAGAGCTCGTAGGGCCCTTAAAGCCCGTAGGACCAGCCGGTTACCCGGTTGGCCC
>JAICXR010000125.1 GCA_025980355.1 Chloroflexota bacterium
ATGATGACGAGGGCGATCAGCGCCACGATAATGATCACCGCAATGCCAGGCATGACTTCCCCCTCCTCGCGCGCACGCGGCCAAGGTCGTGGCGTGCTATCGCCGACCGTCCCCTGGAGACGCCCCGTGCCAAAGATATTGCCGTCCAGAGAACGCTACCCGTCGCCGTACACGAGGGAATCACAAGGATCATGGACCCGTTCGGAAGCCAGTTCTGCAACTCTTGGCGGGGCGCAGTGTGCCGCCGCGTTGGGGCTGGAACGGCGCTGCCATATCCGCACAAGGTAGGCCGGTGAGGCGGGAGCAGGGCCGTCCGCCCTACTGCTGCGCCAGCGCCCTCACATCGTGCACGAAGTCCTGCGCCGTGAAGTTGGCGTCGAGCGCTTCGCGCAGGTTGCCGTGGCGATCGATCAGGTAGATGATCGCGGTGTGGTCGACGAGCTGGGGCGTCGGCGTGCTCACCTGCGTCGCGGGCGCACCCGGGACCGACGCGGCATCGGTGCCGACGAAATAGGACTTCCAGACCGGTGTGAGCTGGGCGACCGTGCCGAGCAGGTAGTGCCAGTTGGCCTGCTGCTGCAACTGGTGCTCCGCGTCGAACCTCTGGACCGCGGCCGGTGTGTCGTTCGTCGGGTCTACCGTCACCGCTAGTAAGGCGACATTGTTATGGTCGGCGCCCAACTGCTGGTCGGCCTGCCCCAGCTTGGTGGCGATCAGGGGACAGACGTCCGGGCAGTTCGTGTAGAGGAAGGTCAGCGCCACGACGTTCCCGCGCAGTGCCGAAAGCTGGACCGCCTGCCCATTCTGGTCCTTGAGGGTGAAATCGGGCGCCGGCGGGTTGCCGCTGATCGTCGGCCCGTTCAGTGTCTGGGGACGCGCGTGCAGCGACAGTAACAGGCCGGCCAGTCCGGCGATAAAGATCACTGCCCCCGCCGCCACCAGCACGTAGACCGTCGCCGGGATACCTGACGGCGCGGCGTCGCGCTTCCCGGCGGGCCCTCCTTTTGACGCGCCTGCTCTCGACCGCGTCGGTTTCACCGCCTTCGCCACACTACACTCCCGTCACGTTCCACGCCGCCGCCCGCATACGCCCGGTCCTCCCCGGCCATCCGCACCAGTAGAGCATGCCATGCGATGGCGGCCAGAGTATATGATGCACCCGGCGTCGAACCTACCGGAGATGAACCGTGGCCGAAACACCGAACATCCTGGTCGTCATGGCGGACGACCACGGGCAATGGGCCTCCAACCCCTACGGCAACCGCGAAATACGGACGCCGGCCATGGACTACCTCGCCCGGCGCGGTGTGCGGATGGCGAACGCCTTCACGCCAACCCCCGTCTGTTCGCCGGCCCGCGCCAGCTTTTTCACCGGCCGCCGCCCTTCCCAGCACGGCATCCAGGACTACCTGATGGAAATCGACTGGCCGGAGAAGGACTGGCTGGCCGGCGAGACGACCCTGCCCCAACTGCTCCAGGGGGCGGGCTACCAGACGGCGCTGGTCGGCAAGTGGCACTGCGGCCGCAGCTGGCTGACGCCGCCCGGCTTCGACTATTGGATCAGCTACCAGGCGAACCAGCGCCCGCAGCGCGGTTTGCAGCGCTTCGTCGAAAATGGCGTGCCGGTGACCCATGAAGGCTTCCAGACGCCGTTCCTGACCGGCAAGGCGCTGCGCTTCTTGCGCGAGCGCGACCTTAACCGCCCCTTCTACCTGTTCGTCGGCTACGTCGATACCCACGCCCCGTTCGCCGACCACCCGGATCGCCTGGTTTCCGCCTACCGACAGGCCGGCATCACCGACATGCCAATGGAGGAGGTCGATACGACCCGCGGCTGGGCACGCTTCGTTGCGCCGCGCGAACCGCAACAACGGCTGGAGCAGCTCGCCCAATACTACGCCGCCGTCACCATGATCGACGAACAGCTCGGCGCGTTGCTGGACGACCTGGAGGGGCGCGGCGAGCTCGCCAACACCGTCGTCGTCTACACCGCCGACCACGGACACATGAATGGCCAGCACGGCCTCTCCACCAAAGGCAACGCCACGGTGCCGCAGAACTTCTACGAGGAGTCCATCCGCATCCCGGCCCTGCTCGCCTGGCCCGGCCACTTTCCGGCCGGCCAGGTTCGCGAGGAGCCGGTTGACCACCTCGACCTCTTCCAGACGCTGCTCGACGTTGCCGGCTGCCGGCTCGACCCGGGTTTCCGCGCCGAGCGTCGCTACCCCGGCCAGAGCTACCTGCCGCTGCTGGAAGGGCGGCCTAAGGCCTGGCGCAGCGAGCAGTTCGGCGAATACGGTAACGCCCGCATGGTCCGCACCGAGCGCTACAAGCTCGTCCGCCACTACGCGCCGCACGCCGGCGTCTACCCCGACGAACTGTACGACCTGGCGACCGACCCCCGCGAAACGCGGAACCGCATCGCCGACCCGGCGCTGGCGGACGTCGTTCGCACCCTGGATGCCCGACTGGAGGAGCACTTCGCCCGCTACGAGCAACCGGAGCGCTCGGCGAAGAACATCCTCGGCCAGCCGGCCTGCAACCGGGTTGAGCCCTGGCGAATCGAACGACCGGCGTAGAAAGAGGATCGGACGACGGCAGGAATACCGTCCCCCAGTGTCCGCCGCCCTATGCCTATCTTCCTACCGGCTGCTTCTCCTGGGACCGGAGCGACGCGACCTTCTTGGCGGTCTCGTCCGTCAAGCGGTCGTAGGCGTCCTTGAACTGCGTAATGCCCTCATCTTCCAGTTGATCGGTGAGGGATTCAAGGCTGATGCCGATCTCCTCTAGCGTCTGGATCGTGCGGCGAGCGCCGGCGAGATCGTCCTTCGCCGTGGCACCGCGCACGACGCCGTGCTCGCGGAAGGCGTCGATCGTCGCCGGCGGCATGGTGTTGACGGTGTCGGGGGCGATCAGCTCTTCCACGTAGAGCACGTCCCGGCGCTTGGGGTCTTTCATGCTGGTGCTGGCCCACAGCGGCCGCTGCACCTGGGCGCCCTTGGCGGCGAGGCGGGCAAAGCGGGCATTGTCCGCGCCGAACAGCGCCTCGAAACGGGCGTAGGCGAGCTTCGCGTTGGCGACCGCGATCTTGCCGAGCAGCCCCTCCAGTTTCGCCTTCGTCGCGGCGTCGGTCGCGCCCTGCAGCCTGGCGCTGATCGCCTTGTCGGCGATGGTGTCGACCCGGCTGACGAAGAAGCTGGCGACGGACGAAAGCTGATCGACCGGCTGACCGGCGGCGACGCGCGACTCCAGCGCCTCGATGAAAGCCTGGGCGACGGCCTCATAGTGCGCGATGGAGAAGAGCAGGGTGATGTTGATGTTGATGCCTTCGCTCAGGCATTGCTTGACGGCGGGGACGCCTTCCACCGTGCCCGGAATCTTGACCATCAGGTTCGGCCGGTCGACCAGCTTCCAGAGGCGTCGTGCTTCGGACAGCGTGTGCTCGGTATCGCGGGCGAGGTTGGCGGCCACTTCGATGCTCACGAAGCCGTCGCGATGACCGCTGCGCTCCCAGACCGGACGCAGCACGTCGGCGGTGGCGCGGATATCGTCGGCCATGACCGTGTCCAGGATCGTGGCGGTATCCTTGCCGGCGCGCACCATCTGCCGAATGGCGCCGTCATAGTCGGAGGAACCGCCGATCGCCTTCTCGAAGATCGACGGGTTTGACGTGACCCCGCTCAGGCCGTCCTCCTCGACCAGCTTCTTCAGGCTGCCGGACTGCAATTGGCCGCGGGTGATGTTGTCCTGCCACACGCTCTGCCCCAGCGCTTCCAGTTGGTGCAACGGATTGCCGCTCGTGGTCGTTGGCATACTCTCACTCCTTACTCTCGAAGAGGTCCCGCGCGGCGTGCCTTTTCCGGGCGCCGTGCTACTGCCTCCAGTGTAACGGAGAATGAGGCCCGAGGGGCCTCATCCCAACGTTTGCCGCACGCCCTGCACGATCGCCTGCGCCCCCGCCGTGATCATCCCGGCATCGGTGCCGATGGCGACGAAGCGGAAGCCCTGGCGGAGCCGCTTGAGGCCGGCGGTCAGGGAGCCGACCAGGATCCCGGCGGCCTTGCCGTGGGTGTCCGCCGCGCGGAGCACGGTGGCCAGCGCCTCCTCGAAGGCCGGCACATCCGGCTCCAGCACCGGCGGCAGGCCCATCGACGCGCAGAGGTCGTTGGGGCCGATGAAGAGGCTGTCCACACCGTCGACTGCCGCGATGTCGTCCACGCGGGCCACGGCGTCGACGTGTTCGATCTGCACCGCCAGCATGATCTCCCGATTGGCCTCGGCCAGATACTCGGCCCGGCCGACGCCGAAGCTGAGCGGCGGTCGCGCGCCGCCGACGCTGCGCACGCCTTGCGGCGGATAGCGGCAGGCGGCGACGGCCTGGCGCGCCTCGCCGACGGTGTTCACCATCGGCACCACCACGCCGTGCGCTCCGCTATCCAGGGCCCGTTTGATCAGCCCGATGTCGTTCCAGACGACCCGCACCATGGGCGAGACGGGCTGTCCCTTCATCGCCTGGAGCATCTGCACCACCGTTTCCGTATCGGTCGGCGAGTGCTCCGTGTCGACAACCAGGAAGTCGAAGCCGGCGTGGGCCAGCAACTCGCTGGCGAGGGGGCTGGCCAGGGTCATCCAGCCGCCGATCGCCGGCTTCCCGGCCCGCAGCAGGGCAAGGGTCGTGTTGCGCATGAACAGGCTCCTTCCGGTCGCTCCGAATGGCCGCGCCCCGTCGTGCCGTCAAGCGGATTCTAACCGGGCGGGGGGTGGAACCGCCAGACCCGGCACTCCCGCCGGCACGTCGGGCGCCGGGAAACGATCATGGCATGGGCGGTGTGACGACAGCCTCGGGCAGTATCGGCAAGGTGACGGTGACGGTGGTCCCGCGGCCCGGCTCGCTCACGATCGCGATGCTGCCGCCGTGCAACTCGACCAACGACTTCGTAATCGCCAGGCCGAGGCCGGTCCCGCCAACCGCCTGCGTCGTGCGGTTCCGCACTCGGTAAAAGCGGGTGAACAAATGCGTCTGCTCGTCGGGTGTCAGCCCGATGCCGGTGTCGGCAATGGAGAGCCGGAGCGCGGCGCCTTCTTGCCTCGTGGAAATCGTAATCGTCCCACCGGGCGGGGTGTATTTGTGGGCGTTCGACACCAGGTTGGTGATGATCTGAACGAGGCGCTCGGTATCCCCGGTCAGCTGGTGCATATCTTCCGCCAGGTCGAGGACGACCTGCTGCTGTTTGGCCGCGACTTGCGGACGAAAACTGGCGGCCACCTGGGCGACGAGCGCAGCGAGGTCGACGGGCGCCATGGCGAGGTCGATGTGGCCGGATTCGATGCGGGAAAGGTCCAGGAAGTCGTTGATCATGCCGCCAAGCCGATCGGTGTTGTGGTCGATGACCTCCAGGAACTCCTGCTGTTCACCGGACACCTCGCCCATATCTCCGGACATCAAGAAATGGACGTAGCCCTTGATCGACGTCAACGGCGTCCGGAGCTCGTGGGAGACCAGGGAGACGAACTCGCTCTTCATGCGATCCACCTCCCGTTCGCGCGTGACATCACGGAAGACGTAGAGGCGGCCCAGGAGCGTGCTGTCAGCCGAGTGGACCGGAGTCGAGAACAGCTCCAGTGTTCGGGGCGCCGGCCACCGCTGGGCCAGATCACGCGTGAAGCGCTCCTCCGTATCCGGGATATGGGCCGCCAGCAGCGCCACCGCGGCGGGGTCGCTGAACCGTCGCCCCAATTCCGGCTGGAGATCCGCGAAGGCGCGGTTGCAGACGGCTTTTTCCGACAGGGCAAGCAGTTCCGAAAAACGGCGGTTGATAGTGCGCACGACGCCGTCCGGGGTGACGAGCAGCATCGCCTCCGCCGTGGCGTCGAGGATGGCACGCGTCTCCGAGCGTGCCGCCTCCGTCGCCACGAACTGTTTGGCGAAGGCGGCCTCCGCCTGTTTGCGTTCGGTGATGTCTTCCCCCATCCCGATCGCGAAGCGCGGGCGCCCGGTGGCAGCATCGCGAACCAGGGAGACGGTCATGCGCGCCCAGACGATGGATCCGTCGCGGCGCAGGTAGCGTTCCTCCGCCTGATAGTTGTCGCGCTGCCCACTGGCAAGCTCCTCGAAGAAGTGCCAGTCGGCGCGGGCATCGTCCGGGTGCGCGAAGGCGGTGAATGGCTGGCCCAGCATCTCCTCTGCTCGGTAGCCCAACATAGTGCGCAAGGCGGGGTTGACGGCCACCAGGCGGCCCTGACCGTCACCCACCGCGATGGCGATGGCCGCGCCCTCGAAGATGGCCCGAAAGCGCGCCTCGCTGTCGCGCAGCTCCGCCTCGGCCTGCGCCCGTTGCTCGAGCAAGGCGTTACGGATCGCCTCCTGTTCGGCCAGGGCCGATCGCTGTGCTTCCTCCATGAAGCCGGCCGCAAACTCGCCCAGCGTCTCGGCGATCCGTGCCGACCCTGCTTCCGGCTCGGCGATGGAAAGTTCCCGCGCCAAGAAGCTGAGGCTACGAGCTAGGGCGTCGACTTGACTGAAGTGCAGGCGGACGAGCGCGGCGCCCAGGCTGCGGGCGGCGATCGGGTCGAAGGTTTCGGCGGTGAGCGCCAATCTGGCCTGTTCGAGCAGTTCGGCGAGCCGGAGGCGCACTTCTCGTTGGCTCAGGGGGACGTAGCTCGTCCCCAGCATCGAATGCTGCCAACGCGCCGCCAGGCTGGCGGCGGGCTCGGGAACGGCGTTCGCCGCTGCTACCGGTTCCGCGGCCGACACGGGTACCTCCTCAGATCTAGGGCTGCGCAGCACGCTGTCGAAGCTCGGCGACGCCGCCCAGGGTGATGGAGCGTGCCGGGTCGTCGAGCAGGAGATCGTCCGGGTCCTCCGGCCGCCACATTGGCAGATAGACCAGCCCTGGCGGGACGAGCTGCAGACCGTCAAAGAACTGGGCGATCTGCTGAGAGGAGCGGGCAATGATCGGATGCGACGTATTGGCGTAGAGCTTCGTCATCTGCGTCCGCGCATCGTCCGGTATCTGGTCGCCCGTGGCGTGGCTCAGCACCAGGAAACTCCCCGGCGCCAGCGCCGCCCGCAGGGTGTGGACAACGTGCAGGGCGAGTGCGTCATCGGGCACGAAATGCAGCAGCATGAGGGCCAGGACGCCGAGTGGGCGATCGAAGCGCAAGAGTTGGCGCATCTCCGGCTGCTGGAGCATCTCCTCCGGCTGGCGGGCGTCGGCCAGCACGCACACAGTGCGCGGTTGGCCGCTGAGTCTGGTCTGGCTGTGGGCGACCGCCACCGGATCGGCATCAACGTAGACGACCGTGGCCTGGGGGTTGCCGGCCTGGGCGACTTCGTGGATATTGCCGGCGGTGGGGATTCCGGAACCGATGTCCAGGAACTGGTCGATGCCCTGATCGAGCAGATACCGCACCGTCCGGCGCAGGAAGGCGCGATTGGCCTGCATGACGAGACGCAACCCCGGATAGATCGCCAACGCCCGCTCCGCCGCCGCACGGTCGACGGCGAAATTGTGGAAGCCGCCCAGGTAGTAGTCGTACATGCGGGCAACATTCGGGATATCGGGCGAGATGTCCGGGGTCGTCCAGGAGCCCTGGCTCACGGGGCGGCCTGCCTCGCGATGCTGATCAGCGGGCGACACCAGGGTCTTCGCCGTAACACGCGTCAATGCCTGCCTCATCGAGAGTGTGTGCCGGGGCCATCTGTGCCTTCCCAATTGTCGTAACCCTGTTCGAACGGTCTCCGCAGTCTAGCACGTCGCCCGGCGGCCTTGTCTATCCTTCGGCCGGCCCGAAGAGCCGTTGCGCTGTTCCTCGCCGCCCACGAACCGGCTTGCGCCGTGGCGCGAGTCGTGCTGCCAGGCGCTGGGATCGCTAGTGGTCCGCGCTCTCGACGACGATGAAATCGCCGTGGGAGCTCTGCAAGCGGAGCTCCTTCAGGGGCGCGTAGTCGGCCGAGTGGTACCAGGCCAGGAACTGCTCCATGCTGGGGAAACGGATGATTGTCACCATCATCGGATCCCAGGCCCCTTCGAGGATCTGGACCTGTCCCCGCGCAGTGACGATCTCGCCGCCGTATTCCTTGATCTGCGGCACAGCCCGCCGAGCGTACTCCGCGGATTTCTCCGGGTCGAAGATGTCTTTCCGTCCGTAGACAACGTAGGCTGCCATTGTCGCCGCTCCTTCGCCTCAGGTTGCCCGATCCCGCATTGCCATTCCACCTCCCCCGCAGGGACGCCGACGTGGACGACCACCACTCATCCCCTCGGCGGATTGTATAGGCG
>JAICXR010000156.1 GCA_025980355.1 Chloroflexota bacterium
AGGGTGCAGGGCGATGAATGCCGGCTCAATGATCTGCCTGTGGGTAAAGGTACCGAGCACATCGAGTCCGCTCGGATCGATCAACGTCACCGGGTTGTTCAGGGCGTAGCTGTAGCGATTGAGCGAGAGCGGCAGGCCGGGGACGCCGACCAGCGGGTCGCGCTGCATGAAGCGGCCGAGCGTCGGGTTGTAGACGCGGCCGCGCAGGAAGACGAGGCCGTCCTCGTCCCGCTCCTGGCCGGTGTACTGGAACGGCTGGGAGCTGCTGCCCTGGGTGGCGATGGCCACGCCAAAGGCATCCGTGCGGTAGGTCTGGGTCACGGTCCCGCTGCCGTCGGTCAGCGCGCGCACCGATCCCAAACCGTCCGTGTGGTACACGGAGATCGCTCCCGTCTGGTCCACGGCATAGGCGAGGCCCGCCGGCCCCCAGACGAACTTGCGGGTGATCGTTGCCTGGGTGTGGCTCTCCACCTGTTGCAGCACGACCGTCTGGGCGAGCGCCCGGTCGTGGACATAGGCGACGTTGTGGGTGTCCGGGTCCCCCTCCACCTGCTTACTGGCACGGTTGCCGTCGCCGTCCAGCGTGTAGTCGGCGGTGACGCCGCCGATCCCGGTCGTGCTTATCAGGCGGTTCAAGGCGTCGTAGCCGTCCGAGCCGGCACAGCCGGTGGTCAAGTTGCCGTTCGGGTCGGTGGAGCAGGCCCCCCCGTTCGCCTGTTGGTTGCGGTCCGCCCGGTCGTAGGCGTAAGCTGCGGTTATCCCGCCGCTGGTCATACTGAGCCGGTTGCCCACGGGATCGTAGGTGTAGCTCGTCTCCTGCCCCGGCGCCCGCACGCCGGTGAGCTGGTAGAGGCGGTCGTAGGCGTAGTTCGTGACCTGCGGCTTCGCCGTGGTGAAGGCGGCCAGGTTGTGCCAGGCGCCGGTGGCGTCAATGGTCATCCCGGCCATTCCGCTGCCGCCCCCGCCTGCTCCGGCGTGGGATGGTTGATGGTCGCGCCCGCCAGCCAGGGCCGCCACCGGGCCGAAGCCGCTGACCTGCACGGGACTGAGCTGGTTGGTGATGCCGCCGTTGCCGAGCTGGCCGTTGCCGTCGAACCCCCAGGTGCAGGGATCGGTGGAACGTTGGATGGCCGACAGCAGGTCCACGCCCCTCGCATCATAGGTGTTCGCGGAACCGCCTTTCGCGAGCGGCCTCGGAGGAAACGACCGAGGACCATACGACGGGAATAGCATCAGCATAGCGAAGGGCAGCGCGATTTACGAGGCCGGGGCACGTTGTTTAGGGAAGTATGGCACGAACGTTCCGGGAGCGAGGCAACGCGAGCGGGTGACCGTCAGCCTATTTTGTCGGTACCGACGGTTCTCCCTTCGGGGCCGGCGTCGCATACGGCGTCGAACGCGTGATGAACACGGATATGCCGGTGCCGCGGCGTCATGGGACAGCACCTGGGCCATCCCTCCGCCATATTCATACTTGCCGCCGCATGCGCTATCGTGATGGTGCGCTTGCATGTCGTGTCGCGTGCTGCGACATTCGGGGAAGCATCCCCATCCGGTAACGGCGCGCGGTAAGGAGTTCGGGATGGACCGACGCGCCGACCATGCCCGAGAACTGGCTGTCCGCCTGCTCGCTCAGTTCCGCGCACGCGCCGCCATGAACTCCGCCTCGACGGGGCAGCAGCGCCATTACTGGCGGCTCGTGCTGGCTATCGTGCTGCTCGTCGTCCTTGTCCTGCGCAACGGCCCGGCGAGCATTGAGCACGTCGCCGTCTTCGCCCTCTGTCTGGCGGCGCTGGTGCTGCCGCTGGTGGTCGGCCCCCGCCTCTACGCGACGGCCCTGCTGGCGTGCGCCCTTGGCGCCGGGCTGCTCGCTCGTCAATCGCCCGACCTGCTGATCGCCTCCTTCGTCCTCATCGGTATGGCGGGCTCGCAACTGCCGCTCCTGCCGGCGGCTATCGCCGGCGCCGGCGTCGCCCTGGTCTTCGCCGCCGTGCAGTTCCACGCCGCGGCGACCGGCACGCTCCTCCAGAACCTGGGGTGGTTTGCCGCGGTGTTCGCCGGTGCCGTCGCCACGCGCAACCGGCGCGTCGCCGCCGCCCGCCAGCTGGCGATGGTCACGCAGTTGCAGCAATCCCACGCCGAGCTGCGCCTGGCGCACGAGCAGTTGCGCCTGGATTCCCAACGGACCGCCGAACTCGCCGCCGCCGAGGAGCGTGAACGCATCGCCCGGGAGATCCACGACGTGCTGGCGCACACGCTCACCGTCCTGGTGGTGCAGGTGGGCGCCGTCAAGCGGCTCGTCGGCCGCGACCCGGCGCGGGCCCAGGAGCAACTGGACCTGATCGCGCAACTCACCCGCGACGGGCTGGCCGAGGTGCGGCGCTCCGTCCACGCCCTACATTCCGCCGACGAGGAGGGGGTGCCGGCCATCGCGGCCCTGACCGCCGGCTTCGCCGAGCGCACCGGCGCCGCCTGTACGTTCGCCGCCCCGGACCTCCCCGCGCTCTCGCCGGCCCTCAGCAAGGCGCTCTACCGCCTGACGCAGGAGGCCCTGACCAACGCCGTCCGCCACGGGGGCGCCCGGCAGATCACGGTGTCCCTGGCACCCGACGACACCCAACTGGCGCTGGTGATCGAGGATAATGGCATCGGGGCCGGCGCCGCCCCGCCGGTCCCGGGCGGGGGCCACGGGCTGCCCGGCGCTGCGGAGCGGCTGCGGCCCTTCGGCGGCACCCTGGACGCGGGGCCGCGACCGACAGGGGGATACCGGGTCCGGGCGACGGTACCGCTGGCGTCCCTGGCGGAGCACGTCGAGCGTCCGGCGCCCGGCAACGCCCTGCCGGCGGCGGGAGCGCCGACCGGTCGAGCGGCTGAGGATCAAGGCGAGCTCAGGATGAGGAGCGTCGGTGACCGAGCAAGTACGCGTCCTCCTCTGTGACGACCAAACGCTCATGCGGCAGGGGCTGCGGCTGCTACTGGATGGCGAGGACGGCATCACGATCGTCGGCGACGCCGTCGACGGCGCCGACGGCGTCCGGCTGGCCCATGCCCTGCGGCCGGATGTCGTGCTCATGGACCTGCGCATGCCGCGGCTGGACGGTGTGGAGGCGACGAAGCGGCTGCGCGCCGAGTTGCCGGACGTGCGCGTCCTGGTGCTGACCACCTACGGCGACGACGCCCTGGTCCAGGCAGCGTTGCAGGCCGGCGCCGCCGGCTACTTGCTCAAGGACGCCGAGCCGGCCGACATCGTTGCCGCCATCCAGGCGGTCCGGCGGGGCGGCGTCTGGCTGCAAACGCCGGGCGCCGCCGCCTTGCTCGGCCGGCTGGCCCAGTACGGCGGCGAGCGCGACCGATCGGCGCCCCCTGGCAGCGCGGCCAAACTGACGCCGCGCGAGCTGGACGTCGTGCGCCTCATCGCGCGGGGCCACGACAATCACCAGATCGCCGAGCAGCTCGTCATCTCCGAAGCGACCGTGAAGACGCATATCAACAACATCTTCGCCAAGCTGGAGGTCACCGACCGCAGTCAGGTCGTCGTCTACGCCTATCGGCACGGCCTCGCCAACCGGTAGCCGCGTCAGGCCGAACGCTGCGCCGCGACCGCCGCTTCGTTCAACGCGACGCCGAGCCCCGGCCCCTCCGGCAGCAGCAGCTCGCCGTGTTCGATCCGTTCCGGCGGTTGGACCAGATCCGCCCGCCAGGGAACCTCGCCCCAGGCATACTCCAGGTGGCGCACCTGGGGCACGACGGCCGCCAGTTGGGCGCTGGCGGCCGTGGCCACCGGCCCGCTCGGGTTGTGCGGCGACAGCGCGGCGCCGCCAGCGCTGGCCGCCTGCGCGATCGCCAGCGCGGCCGCGATACCGCCGCAATGCTTCACATCGGGCATGACGACCCGCCAGAGGCCCTCCCGCAGGTAGGGCCAGAATCCGGCCAGGCCGTACAGCGCCTCGCCGCCGATCAACTCCACGCCGGCCAGCTCCGGTTCGCCCAGCGACGCCGCCACTTGACGTAACGCCGGGAGGTTGTCGGTGGGGACCGGCTCTTCCAGCCAGGTGACGCCGAGCGCCAGCAGCTCCCTGGCCACCGACCGCGCGGTTGCCAGGTCGAAGCGGCTATGGCAGTCGACGAGCAGTGTCAGCTCCGGCCCTATGGCCTGGCGCACCGCGGCGACACAGGCGAGGCCTCGCCTGAGGAATTCCTGCCCGTCCGGCTGGTAGAGGCGTTCGCGCGGCAGGCCGTCGAAGGGAGCGCACTTCACGGCGCGGAACCCCTCCGCGGCGGCCGCGGCGGCGTGCGCGGCGAACGCCGCCGGGGTTCGCTCGGCCGTGGCGCGATTGATGTTGGCATACAGCGGGATGCGCGTGCGGACCGGCCCGCCGAAGAGGCGGTGGACGGGCGTTCCCAGGGCCTTGCCGGCGAGATCCCAGAGCGCCTGTTCGCAGGCGGAGACGGCGGTGGCGCCCGGGCGGCCCTGCGCCAGCGGTTGGAGCGCGGCGATACCGGCGACGACGGACCGCGGGTCCCGCCCCAGCAGGAGCGGCCGGCAGTGCTCCTCCAGCAAGCGCCGGACCCGGCCATCGCCCCCGGCCCCGCTCCCGTGCGAGGCCTCGCCCAGCCCTTGGAGCCCCTCATCGGTCTGCAGGCGGACGAAGAGCCAGTCGCCGCGCCGGTTGACGTGGACCGAGCTGGTCGTCAGGGCGACGATCTTCACGCTCGCCCGCGATCAGCCAAGGCCGTGCAGGATGCCGGGAACCGCCGGGCCGAGGATGATGATGAACATGGCGGGGAAGATCAGGAAAGCCAGCGGGAAGAGCATCTTGATCGGGGCTTTATGGGCGGCCTCCTCCGCCCGCTGGCGGCGCTTAATGCGCATCTGCGCCGACTGCACGCGCAGGACGCGGGAGATGCTGACGCCAAGCTGGTCGGCCTGGACCAACGACGTCACGAAGGTGGAGACATCTTCGACGTTCGTACGCCCGCCCAGTTGGCGGAGCGCCTCTCGCCGGGATGTGCCCAGGCGGATCTCACTGAGCACCTGCGCGAACTCCTGGGACAGCTCGTTCTGGGCCTTCTCCACGAGCCGCGCCAGCGCGGCGTCGAAGCCCAACCCAGCCTCAACCATGATCGTCAGCAGGTCGAGCGAGTCCGGCAACTGTTCCTTCAGCAGGCGCTGGCGTGTCTTGACCTTGCGGCCGAGCCACATCCGGGGATAGAGAAAGCCGAGGACCAGGAGGAAGCCGACGACCAGGATCGCCTTGCTCGAGGCCTGGCGGAGCAGAACGAACAACCCCAGCCCGAACAGGCCCATGACCAGGATGCTGAGCCCCTGCATCCCCAGGAAGTCGGACGGGACCATCCCGTTCGGGTTGCCGGCGAGAACCAGTTTCTTGCGGATCTCGTCGTAGCTGCGGGCCGGCGTGAAGCGCCCCACCGCCGACGCGAGGGAGGCGGCCAGCGGCTTCATCACGCGTTCACTGAAGGGGCGGTCTAACTCCATCTCGCGCAGGTTCCGCGGCGCAGGGGCGTACTGCGTCAGGCGACTGCGCACCGCGTCCACCGTCCGCGGCTGCGCCCGAGACAGCACGACCAGAAACACGCCCGCCGCGGCCGTGGCGGTCGCCAGCAAGGATATCAACCCGGACCCCATCACTCTCCCCCGCCTTCCTCGGCAATCACACGCGAATTTTGACGATCTTGCGCATCACAAAGAAGCCGGCGATGATCCCCACGCTGGCGACGCTCAACATGATCCAGCCGATCAAGGTCGTGAAGAGCACGATCATATAACTGCGGCTGATCAGGAACATCGCGGCCGCCAGCACGACCGGCAGCAGGGTCACGACATAGCCGGCATAGGATTGCTGTGCCGTGAGCACCCGCACTTCGCCCAAGAGCTTGATGCGGTCGCGGATCGTATCGGCGATCGCATCGAGCACCTCGGCGAGGTTGCCGCCGACTTCCCGCTGGATGTTGATGGCGGTGATAAAGAGATCCAGGTCGTCGCTGGGCACGCGATTGAGGACATTGGCCATGGCGTCGGTCGGTGACAGCCCCAGGTTGACCTCCCGATTCACCCGCGAGAACTCCTGCGCCAGTGGCGGGCGAGCGTCCCGCGAGAGCAGTTCCAGGGCCTGGGGCAGGCTGTAGCCGGAGCGGAGGGAGTTCGCCAGCAGGGCGATCGCGTCGGCCAACTGATCGTTGAAGGTCTTGAGGCGCTTCTGGCGCTTGCGCCAGAGCCAGAAGCGCGGGGCGTAAAAGGCCATGGCGGTCGCGATGAGGCCGAAGGCGGGATTCCTCAGGATGATCAGGCTGACGGCGGCCACGCCCCCCACCAGGACGGCCGTGACCATGACGAACTCGCTCGGCGTCATGTGGACATCGGCGCGCTCCAGCTGGAGCGCCAGGCGGTTGCCGACACCCCGGCGTTTCAAGGCCCGGTCGATGTGCCCGGTGACGATCGTCTTAGACGTCGCCCCGTCGCTGGACCGGACGGCTCGGGGGTCCGGCGCGTGGCCATACTGGCGGAGCCGCGCGTCGACCCCCACCGGCCCCGCCAGGATCGTCTGGATACTCAGGAACAGCAGGAAGACCGCCCCGCCTGCGGTCAGCGCCGGCAGAAATTCCATAGCGCCTCTCTCACCTCCACCTCGTCCGGATCGAGGGACTCCGGGACCGACGACCGTTAGCGCCAGAGCGCCGTCTTCTCCACGAAGACATCGGGGGGCAGGCGGACGCCAGAGATCTCGAACTTCTCGTAGAACTTCGGCCGGATGCCGGTTGGGCGCAAGCGGCCCAATACCTTGTCGTCCTGGAAACCGGTCTGCTCGAAGAGGAAAATGTCCTGGAGGACGATCACGTCGCCTTCCATCCCCTGCACTTCGGTGACGTGCGTGACCTTGCGCGAGCCGTCGCGCATGCGCGACAACTGCACGATCACGTCGATGGCGCTGGCGACCTGGTCGCGGATCGCCCGGACCGGCAAGTCGAGGCCCGCCATGAGCACCATGGTCTCCAGGCGGCTCAGCGCCTCGCGGGGGTTGTTGGCGTGGAGCGTCGTCATACTGCCGTCGTGGCCGGTGTTCATGGCCTGGAGCATGTCCAGCGCCTCGCCGCGCCGGCACTCACCCACCACGATCCGCTCCGGTCGCATGCGCAACGCCTGCACCACCAGGTCGCGCACGGTGATCTCGCCCTTGCCCTCGATGTTGGCGCGCCGCGTCTCCATTCGCACCACGTGTTCCTGGCGCAACTGCAGCTCGGCGGCGTCTTCGATGGTGATGATCCGCTCGTCGTCGGGGATGAAGCCGGACAGGATGTTCAGCAGCGTCGTCTTCCCGCTACCGGTACCGCCGGAAATGATGATGTTGAGCTTCGCCTCCACGGCAGCTTCCAGGAAGGCAAGCATGTCGGTGGTGACGGTGCCGTACCGGCAGTATTCCTCGTCCGTGATCCGGTCCTTGCGGAATTTCCGGATC
>JAICXR010000369.1 GCA_025980355.1 Chloroflexota bacterium
GCGACCTTCCCCGATGTGGAACTGGTGGCGATCTGCGACCTGCTGGAGGACAAAGCGCGGCAGACGGCGGCCCGGCTCGGCATCCCGGGCGAGCGCGTCTACAGCGACTACCGGCGGATGCTGAGCGACGTCCAACCGCAGGTGGTGTACGTGCTCATGCCGCCCCAGCACGTCTACGAGCCGGCGATGACCGTCCTGAAGCAAGGCCGGCACCTCTTCGTGGAGAAGCCGCTCGCCCTGACCACCAATCAGGCGCGGGAGCTCGCCTATGCCGCCGGCACCCACGACTGCTTGACGATGGTCGGCTTCCAGCGACGGCACATCCCGGCCGTCACCGCGCTCCGTCGCCGGGTGGAGGAACGCGGCCCGATCTACTTCGCCGAGGTCGCCTTCCTGAAGTCCACCCGTGACCTGGCTACGGGCACGCGCTTCTACGACGGTGCCATCGACCCGTTGACCTCCGACGGCATCCATGCAGTGGACAACCTGCGCTGGCTCTGCGGCGGGGAGGTAGAGGAGGTCCACGCCAACGTGGCGCGCCGCTTCGTCCCCGGTCCCACCGCCAACACCTTCTTCGCTCAGGTCCAGTTCTCCAACGGGGCGCTGGGCACCGTCCACTACAACCTCGTGACCGGACGCCGCATCTTCCGGACCGAGTTCCACGGTCCCAACATTACCGCCTACGTCGACGCCGATCGCGAGAGCTGGCTGGTGGCCGACGACGGGAAGCAAGAGGTCCGTCCATCCCAGGAATTTGGTCGCGGGTCGCTCCGGGAAGGAGAGGAGCTGAAAGAGTTCCACTGGCTGGGCTTCTGGCAGGAGAGCCGCCACTTCATCGACTGCATTCAGGCTGGTCAACAACCGACCAGCCACTTCGCCGATGCCGTGAAGTCGATGGAGCTGGTCGAGCGCATCTGGCGAGCGGCCAAAAACCAGTGAAGGTAAGAGGCCGCGACTGCGATCGGCGGCCCTGCCCCATGGCGGTCGCGGCACTTTGAACGAAGGAAAGGATCCCGTAGCGTGCGCTACATCATGTTCTCCAAGCACCTCCAGGAGTTGGACATCCCCGACGCGGGGCGGGCGATCAAGGAGTTGGACTTTGACGGCGTTGAACTGACGGTGCGGGCCGGCGGCCACATCGTGCCGGAGCGCGTCACCGAGGACCTGCCGCGGGCGGTCGAGGCACTGGCGGCGGTCGGACTGGAGTTGCCGGCGATTGTCACCGACATCAAGGGGAAGGACGCGCCCTACGCGCACGCGGTCTGCGCCGCGGCCGCCGAAGTTGGTGCGACGCACCTGCGCAATACCGCCTGGCCCTACCGGCCGTTCGGGCAGATTCGGGAGCAGATCGCCGCGGCGACGCGCAATGCGCGGGAGTTGGAAGAGCTCGGGCGCGAGTACGGCCTGCGCTTCTGCGTCCACTGCCACTCCGGCAATACGTTGACGGCCCATGGCGCCCTGCTCGCCCAGATCATCGCCGACACCGATCCCCGCTATGTCGCCGCCTCCTTCGACCTGGGGCACCTCACGGTCGAAGGCGGGAACGGCGGCTGGGTCCAGAGCATCGACCTGCTCCAGGATAGGATCGGGATTGTGGCGGTGAAGAGCTTCGGCTGGTTCTCCGAACCCGATCCCACCACGTCCGGCACGCGCTGGACACCCCGGCTGGTGCCGCTCGCCGAAGGCGCCGTGCAATGGGCGAAGGCCTTCTCCCTCCTCCGCCAGGTCGGCTGGGATAGCGACGGCAAGGCGCTGGTGTCGGTTCACAGCGAATATCAGGGGCGGGGGAGTTGGCGCAGCCTGGCGCTGCCGGAGTTGCTCACACAGACCGGTGAAGACCTCGCCTTCTTGCGCCGTCAGGCGAACGCATGAAGTTCGCCATCCCGGATAACTTCCCCGAGGTGTATCGCGCGGACGATCCGGCTTTGCGGCCGCTCGCCGCGCGCGGCGAGGTTGTGATGGCATCGACGCTCCACCGGACGCGGGAGGAACTGATCGACCGCCTGCGCGGGACGACGGCGGCGATCAACGTCCGGGCCTATTCCAAGTTCGACGACGCCGTCTTTGCCGCCTTGCCGGAGTTGAAGTTTCTCACCGTGATGGGCACGGGGACGGACAACATCGACCTAGAAGCGGCACGCCGGCATGGCGTGGTGGTCAGTAACACGCCGACGGCGCCCACGGTGTCGGTGGCGGAGCATACCGTCGCCCTGGCGCTCGCCCTCACCAAGAACCTGGCGCCCATGGATCGCGCCTTGCGCGGCGGCGAATGGCGGCATCTCCCGGGCATCGAGCTGCGGGAGAAGACCTTCGGCTTCATCGGGTTGGGCCTCATCGCCGCCGAGGTGGCGCCGGTGGTGCGGGCGCTCGGCATGCGCCTGGTCGGCTGGAGCTTTACTCGCGATGAGGATCGGGCACGGCGTCTCGGCGTCCAATTGCTGGAACTGGACGACGTGCTGCGCAGCGCGGATATCGTCTCGCTCCACTTGCGCGCGTCGTCCCGCACCGCCGGCTTCATCGGTCGTCGTGAGCTGGGCCTCATGCAGCCGACCGCCTATCTCATCAATACCGCGCGCGGTGCCATCGTGGACGAGGCCGCATTGGTCGACGCCCTCGCCGCGCGCCGCATCGCCGGGGCGGCCATCGACGTCTTCCAGCACGAGCCGCTCCCCGCCGATTCGCCGTTCCTAGCACTGGAGAACGTGTTGCTGACGCCGCACGTCGCCTGGGTCACGGACGCCGGGACCGCCCGCATGGCGCGCCATCCGGTCGACAATATCCTGGCATTTCTCGGGGGGAAACCCCAGTTCGTCGTCAATTAACGCGCTGATGGCGCCGAGGGGCGTCCGTTCATCCGGTAGGAGGAGATAACCATGCCCACCGATCAGACCTTGCTGCTCCCGTTCCGGCGCCAGTCGCTCGGCCGAACCGGCGAGGGATATCGCACCTGGCAGACGGAGACGGCGGAGGCGCGCTGGCCGGCGCGGGCCACCGCCCTGCTGCTTTGCGACGTCTGGAACCGGCACACCTGCCCGGCGGCGGAGACACGGCTTGAGCGGCTCGTGCCGCGCATGGCGGAGGTCGTCACGGCCTTACGCGCCGAAGGCGTGCAAATCGTCCACGCCCCGTCCGACACGATGGCCTACTACGCCGGGTCCCCGGCGCGGGAGCGAGTGCTGGCAGCGCCCAAGGTTGAGCCCCCAGCGGAGCTACCCCACGACGACCCTCCCCTGCCCGTCGACTCCACCGGCGGCGGGTGCGACGCCGACCGGGAGGAGCCGCATCCGCCCTGGCCCTGGACGCGCGAGCACCCGGGAATCCCCATCGACGAGTCGGTCGACGTGATCTCCGACAACGGGCGCGACCTCTACGCCTACTATCAGCAGCGCGGCATCCGGCACGTCCTGATCATGGGCGTCCACACCAACATGTGCGTGCTGCATCGCACGTTCGCCATCAAGCGGCTCGTCCGCTGGGGCGTTGACGTCGCCTTGATCCGCGACCTGACCGACGCTATGTACGACCCGGCGCGCTCCCCCTACGTGAGTCACGACGACGGCGTGCGCCTGATCGTGGAATTCATCGAAAAGTTCTGGTGCCCCACCGTGACGAGCGCGGAGGTCCTAGCGGCGGGGCGCCCGTGACGCGCCGATGGCCGCCTACGTGGCCATCGGCTGGGCCAGAATACCGTTGACAACCGTTGCCGTCTTCTGGGCGGTGTCCCGGGCGCTGGCTTTGCCGGTCCAGAGGTCGGCCAGCGCACCGTTGGCCGCCTTCATCACGTCGAAGTAGCGTTCGTTCTTCGGCAGATACACCGGCCCGGGAGAATTGTTGAAAATCTTCGTCAGCAGCGCGTAGATGTGGTTGAAGCCGGTGAGGCGGGGATCGGCC
>JAICXR010000529.1 GCA_025980355.1 Chloroflexota bacterium
CAAGAGGCGGGGCGCGCCGGGCGGGACGGCGAATTCGCGCGCTGTATCCTCGTCTATCGCCCGGCCGAACTCGGGCGCGCCGCCTTCCTCGCCGGGAGCGCCCACCTGACCCGCGACGACGTCGTGCGGGGACGGGAGGGCCTGCTGAAGACGCCCAACGGAACGCTGCACGAATTAGAAGAGGCGACGGGGCTGAGCAAGGCGGCGCTCGCCGGCTTGCTCGGCATGCTCAAAAAGGACGGCATCGTTGCGGAGCGGCGGGGTCGCGTCCGCCTCCTCGTGCCGGATTTCGACGTGGAGCGGGTCGCGCTGGAGGACGAAGAGGAGCGCAAGGCCTACGAGCGCAGCCGCTGGGAGATGATGCGCGCCTACGCGGAGACGGAGTCCTGCCGGCGGCGCTTCATCCTCACCTATTTCGGCGAAGCCTACGAGCCGCCGCGTTGCGACCACTGTGACAACGACGTGCTCCATCTGGAGGCGACCGAATCCGAGGCGGCAACGGCGGCGGGCGGACCGTTCGCGATGCAGACGCACGTGACGCATGCGGCGTTCGGCGAGGGCGTGGTGCAACGGGTGGACGGCGACACCATCACGGTGCTTTTCGAGACGGTGGGCTACAAGACGCTCTCGGCCGCGCTCGTCGAGGAACAAGGGTTGCTGAAGCAGGTCCCACCCGACGGCTGACGTCGCGGGCTACTGCCTGGCACGGCTCTTGCACCCGATTTTCAGCTATTGGCCCGGGCGCGTCATCGCCCAGTCGGCGCCGCACAGGAGAAGGGGAAGCATGTTCTACCACGTCAAGGAGTTGCAGTTCAACGCGCGCGTGTCGAAGCCGGACCCGCAGTTCGCCGGTCTGTTGCTGGAGCAGTTCGGCGGCAGCAATGGGGAACTGAAGGCGGCGATGCAGTACTTCGTCCAGTCCTTCTCCGCCCGTCAGGCCTTCCCGGACAAATACGACCTGTTGATGGACATCGCTACCGAGGAGTTCAGCCACCTGGAGATCGTCGGCGCCACGATCACGATGCTCCTCAACGGCATCAACGGCGACCTGAAGAACGCCGCCGAGCAGAGCAGCCTCATGCAACTGCTGCACGGCAAGGCCGAGAAGGAGCATATGATCCATCAGGCGATGGTGGCCCCCCAGTTCCTGGTGCTCACCGGCGGTGGGCCGGCGGTGACGAACAGCCAGGGCGTGCCCTGGAGCGGCATGTACGTCAACGCCAACGGCGACCTCACCGTCGACCTCCGCTCCAACATCGCCGCGGAGTCGCGCGCCAAGATCGTCTACGAATACCTGCTCCAGTTCACCGACGACCCACTGGTCCAGGAGAGCCTGCGCTTCTTGATGACGCGGGAGGTGTCTCACGCCCAGATGTTCACGGCGGCGCTGGCGACCATCCAGCCCAACTTTCCCCAGGGCGTCCTGCAGGCGGACCCCCGCCACAGCCACCTCTACTTCAACATGTCCAACGGCGTCAGCGCGCGGGGGCCATGGAATGAAGGGCAAGGACCCTGGGGACCGGGCGAGAGCTGGACCTACGTCGACGACCCGGTCCAGCACGTCATTCGGTCCAAGGGACTCACGGCGGACCAGGCCCCACAAGGCACGACGATGACCCCGTCCCAGGCGACCCAGCTCGACAAGGACATGAGCGCGCGGCGCAGCGCGCCGCTCAAGGCGGTTCAGACGAGCGGCCAGAATCAGTGGTCCGCCTATCCGCAGTCGGCGCCGGCCAGCCCAGGCAGTACGCCCGCCCCGCCGAGCAGCGCCAACGCCGAGCCGGTGCCGGTGGCCAGTAACGTTACCCTGGATCCCATGGCGGACGGCGGCGTGACCAAAGCGTAGGGGACGAGCGGGCGGCGGCGGCGTCCGGGGCCTGCGTCTGGGAAGGAGCGCGCATGACCGGTGGGGCCGGTACGGTCGACCGTGTTGATATCGAGGACGCCCAGCCCGGCGGGGCCTTCTCACCCGCCCAGCCCGACGCCACGACGGCGCCGGTGGCGATCGACTACTTCACCGACCCGCTCTGCTCCTGGAGCTGGGCCTTCGAGCCGCAGTGGCGGCGCCTGCGCTACGAGTTCGGGGGGCAACTGGCCTGGCGCTACCGCATGGGCGGCATGCTGGCGGATTGGGAGACGTTCAGCGACCCGCTCAACTCGGTCGCCAATCCGGCCCAGATGGGGCTGCAGTGGCACCAGGTCCGCGCGCTGAGGGGTATGCCGTTCGACGAGCGCATCTGGCGCGAGGACCCGCCGGCCTCCTCCTACCCGGCCGGTGTCGCCTTGAAGGCGGCCGAGTTGCAGGGAGCGGACCACGCCGAGCGCTACCTGCGCCGGCTGCGGGAGGCGGTGATGCTGGAACGG
>JAICXR010000422.1 GCA_025980355.1 Chloroflexota bacterium
CCATAACCCGGATGGATCGCGTCCACGCCCTTTTCGCGCGCCAGGGCCACGATCCCGTCCACATCCAGATAAGCCTGAACGGGTCCTTTGCCTTCGCCGATCAGGTACGCCTCGTCCGCCTTGAAGCGGTGCAGCGCCAGCTTGTCCTCTTCGGCGTAGCAGGCGACGGTCTTGATGTTGAGCTCGTTGGCGGCACGGAACACGCGGATGGCGATTTCGCTGCGGTTCGCGACGAGGATTTTCTTGATCGGCATCGATTTCAGTCCGGTCTGAGGGGACACGGGGCGTTGCACCCGCGCGGGCTAAAAACCAAGGCTCCGGAGGTCCCGGAGCCCGCTTCTCTACTGTTTCTGGCTCAGATGTCCCAGCAGGTGGGACATGTCGTATCCTGCATGTGCCGCGGCTTCGACGATCTCGTTGGCGGGCAGCTTGCCCGCCTGGCTCAGCGCCCAGAGCGTCGTCGAGCGGGTGCCCGACCGGCAGTAGCAGAACACCGGCCCGTTGCTCCCCTCGAGCACCGACCGGGTTTCCTCGACCATTTGCGGGGAGACCCCGTCACGGCCGAGCGGAATGTAGTGGTAGGCAAGCCCCGCTGTCTCGGCGGCGGCCTGCATCGTCGCCGAGCTGGGCTGGTCCGGCGACTCGCCGTCCGGCCGGTTGTTGACGATCGCCACGAAACCGGCGGCCTTGATCGCGGGAATGTCGTCGGGGCTGATCTGCGGCGAAACGCTGACCTGGTCGTTGATCCGCTTGACGTCCAATCCGCTGCTCCACGCCGGCCCGGGGGCTTCCCGGCGAGGGTTATAGACGGCCGATGAACGCGGGCGCAACTGCGCCTATTGGCCAGTCCGTCCCACCCACTGCTGCCACACCGCGCCGCGCGCCGCGACGAACGCGTCGGCGACGCTCTGCACCGTCGCGCCCGGCTCGTTGAGGTTCTGCAGCAGCGTATTCATCTCCGAAAAGGGCATATGTGCACGCTGGAAATACGCCGCCACTTCCGGCGCCTCGAGATAGACCCACTGCGCCAGCGCCACGATCACCGGGTCCGCGGCGAACCCCGACGGCTGTGGATTGGGGCACGCCACTTTCCCCAGGCAGGCGAAATTGTCCTTGTTGAACGGCCCCAGATCCAGCGCCCTGAACCCGAACTGCGCCAGCACGGCGTTGGGCTGCCAGTAATAGAAAACAATGGGTTGCTTGCGGCTCTCGGCCTCCGAGATCAGCGTATCGAGCTCGAACCGGTTGGCCGGCTCGACGATGTCGAAATCGTCCGCGAGCCCGTTCGCCTTGAGCATGTTGCGGTTGATCACCGAGCACGCCCAGTCCGGCGGGCACGAGATGAACCGGCCCTTCTTGCCGCCCGGCGGGGCAAACTCCTTGGCGTATTTCTTGAGGTCGGCCGGCGTCTTCAAATCCGGATGCGCCGCCGCGACATAGTCCGGGATGAACCAGCCCTCGAACACCGGGTCGGTATAGGTCACCCCGGCCTGCCGCACCTCCTGGGTCTTGAGGGCGGCATTCCAGATGTCCGAAATCCGCGTGATCCAGAGCTCCGGCGCCACCGCCGGCTGGCCGTTGGCGCCCATCGACGAGCCGGTCGAGGCGAGGTCCCCCGGCACGATCTCGACGTCGCAGTCGAAATTCTGCTTGAGCAGCCGCGCATGGATTTCCGCCAGAAGCTGGGCCGAGGGCCACTGCATCTCGGCGATGGTGATGGTCTGCGTGCCGCAGGGCGGCGGCGGGCCGGCATCCGCCGCCGATGAGGTATCCCCGTCGTCCGCCTGCGAGGGCGAAGCCGGCGGCAGCGAGGTTATGGAATCCTGCGCCAGAACCGGAAAGGTAAGGACCAGGCCCAGCGCCAGCCCCAGGAGAATTCGGATCATGCTCGGCTCGCGCTCGCCTTGAACCACGCGACCCTAAGCGGTCCCACGGCCGTTAAGCAACGCCTCGACGACTTTGACCAGCCGATCAAATCCGGGTGACTCATACGGATCAATTGTGCAATATCCGCACCCAGCGGAGCGCCTTTTCGGGGCTCCCACAAGACGTTGCGCCGGTTGAACAAGGCCAGCAAGGCCGCCGGAACGGAGCAACCTTTGCAGAGGGACATCATGAAGAAATCCTACACACTGGCCGGTCTCGCCGCCGCGGGCCTGCTGTTTGCCGCGCCTGCCATGGCGCAGGACGTGAAGCTCGGCTTCCTGGCCGACGTCACCGGCCCGATCGCCGGTTTCGCGCCCACCATGGTCACCGCCGGCAACACCGCCATCCAGAACGTCAACGACCAGGGCGGCATCCTCAATGGCGGCAAGCTGTCGTCGGTCGTCGCCGACACCGCCTGCTCCGCCGACCAGGGCGGCCCGGCCGCCGATCGTCTCGTCAACACCGAGAAAGTCACGGCGATCTTCGGCGCCTTCTGCTCCGGCCCGACCATCGCCGCCGCCAACGGCGCCGCGATCCCGGGCAATGTCGTCATGATCTCCCCGTCGGCCACCGCGCCGGCCGTCAGCGAGCTCAAGGACAACGACCTCATCTTCCGCGACGTGGTTCCGGACTCCGAGCAGGGCACCAAGGGCGCCCAGTTGCTGCTCTCCAAGGGCATCAAGACCGTCGCCCTCACCTATGTGAATGGCGACTACGGCAAGGGCCTCGCCGACGCCTTCACCGCCGCTTACACGGCCGCGGGCGGCAAGGTCGTGGCGAGCGTGCCGCATGAAGACGGCAAGTCGGACTATCGTCCGGAAATCGGCCAGCTCGAATCCTCGGGTGCCGATACGCTCGTGATCTACGGCTACGAGAATGCCGGCGGCGGCACCATCCTCGACCAGGCGGTCGAGTCGGGCACCTTCAAGCAGTATGTGGGCGGCGACGGCATGGCCGGCGACGCGCTCGTCAAGAACCACAAGAACATCGACGGCATGATCCTGACCAAGGCCGCTCCGGCCGCCGGCCCGGCCTACGATGCTTATGTGGCGCTGGCCAAGGCCGCCAACTTCGATCCGACCTCGACCTACGCGGCGCAGTCCTATGACGCCGTCTTCCTGCTGGCCCTCGCCGTCGAGAAGAACGGCAGCGCCGATCGCGCTGGCCTGTCGAAGGCGATCCGCGCCATCACAACTGGCAAGGGCGACATCATCATGCCGGGCGAATGGAAGAAGGCCGTAGCCGACATCAAGGCCGGCAAGGAGATCAGCTACAAGGGGGCCTCGACCGACATGCTGTTCGACAAGAACGGCGACGTCCCCGGTGCCATCGAATGGTTCACCATCGAAAAGGGCGCCGTGAAGGACCAGGGCCTGATCAAGTAAG